>JBKHBA010000056.1:0-11423 GCA_046542595.1 Bacteroidales bacterium
ATGCTCCACAAACAGCAGCCTGTTAAGCTGCTGCTCCTGCTCCCCGGCGTCACCTGAACGGTTCCTGAGCTTTACACCCAGCATCTCCTGGAACAACTCCTCCTGGTAATCCCAGGTCTCCTTTTAATCACGTAATCCCAGATCCTCAAATACTGCTGGTCTTTTCACAAAATGTATATTTTTTAATTACCTGTTACTTCTTTTGTACATGCTTCTCAGCATGGTATGATGACCGTACCAGCGGATGGCTCTCCACATAGCTAAACCCAAGGTCCAGTGCTGCCTTCCTGTATGTCTCAAACCTGTCAGGGTCAACATACTCAACCACCTCCATATGATCCAGGGACGGCTGCAGGTACTGGCCCATTGTCAGTACAGAACAGCCTGCTTCCCTCAGGTCATCCATTGTCTGATATATCTCGGTCTGCGTCTCTCCCAGTCCAAGCATGATGCCTGATTTTGTCTTCACCCCCCTGTCCGCCATATATCTCAGCACATCCAGGCTGCGCCTGTACCTGGCCGCTGATCTTATCTGCGGTGTCAGGCGTTCCACTGTCTCCAGGTTATGTGAAATAACATCAGGTGCAGCATCCACCACTTTCTGTATATCTTTTTCAATACCATTGAAATCAGGTATAAGGGTTTCTATTGTAATCCCCGGGTTCATCTCCCTGACCTTTCTTATCACTTCCGCCCAGAAAGCCGCCCCGCTGTCCGCCAGGTCATCCCTGTCGACCGAGGTGATAACACAATGCTTCAGGCCCATCATATGTATCGACTCAGCGAGCTTGACCGGCTCTTCAGGATCAGGCGCATACGGTTTACCCGTTACGGTGCCGCAGAATTTGCATGACCTGGTGCATATATCACCCAGTATCATAAAGGTGGCGGTGCCGGCATTCCAGCATTCACCTATATTAGGACAATTACCACTTTTACAAATGGTATGCAGGTGATTGCGCTCAACGAGATTCTTCACCCTTGTATAGTTGGCGCCACTCGCTCTCTGCATTTTCATCCACTTTGGCAACCTTCTGACAGTCAATGTTTTATATTTTTAAGTTTATTATTTCTCTTACAATGTACAAAGCTAATTAAAATAGGGAAATTTACCTACTGCTGAATATGACTGACTGATAACGAATTGACTTAAAAGGCTTATACAGGGTGTTTGACAAAACAGCTAATCATCTGAAAAAGGCAGCAGCAGTAAGCTTAAAGATCGAGCACGGGATTATATAAAAAACAGATGCTGTTGACTAACATATCCAATAAATTAATAATATTAAATTTTTATACCAGATGAAGCCGTGAGATTTTCTATATTTAGTCTCTTAAAAATTGATATCGTTTCATACGTTTAAAATTTAATCACTCAGTTCATGAGATCGCTTTACTGATTTCATATTCGTTTAATAAAAACATAAAAATAAAGTATAATGAATTACCCGAAACCAAACAGATTACTGACTTCTGCACTTGCCCTGTTTTTCATTTTTACCACAGGTTTATTTGCACAGAATGACGAACCCAATTATTCCGAAAGCTGTACAAGCATAATGGTTGGCAAAGAGGCCAGCACTGACGGATCAGTTATGACAAGCCATACCTGCGATGCTTATTACCGCACATGGATGGAATTTGTACCTGCCAGAGAGCATGAGCCCGGCAGCATGAATCCTGTAAGATGGGGCACCATGCATACCAGCTCTTCCTGGAGCAAGGAAGGCATCGAAGTAAAAGGGGAAATACCTGAAGTTGAAAAGACTTATGCATATCTGAATACGGCTTATCCCTGCCTTAATGAAAAACAGCTTGCCATAGGCGAGACAACCTTTGGCGGCAGGCGCGAGCTGCGTAACGAAGACGGGATGTTCCTTATCGAGGAATTGGAAAGGATAGCCCTGGAAAGATGCTCCACCGCACGCGATGCGATAAAACTGATAGGTGAGCTTGTAAAGGAGTATGGATATGGCGACTCCGGCGAATGTATAACCATAGCCGACAAGAATGAGGTCTGGCATTTTGAGATTATGGGAGAAGGTCCTGACAATATCGGTGCAGTATGGGCAGCACAGCGCATACCCGACGACCATGTGGGCATATCGGCCAATATTTGCAGGATAGGCGAGATTGACCCTGATAACAAGGATTATTTCATGGCCTCGGATAATGTATATGAGGTGGCCAGGGAAATGGGCTTCTGGGATGGTAAGGAAACATTCAAATTCTGGAAGGCCTATTCGGGAAGAAAGCCCTTCAATATACGTGAATATTATGTCCTGAGCACACTTGCTCCATCACTCGGACTTGAATTTGATGATGAAGAACTGCCATTTTCCGTTAAGCCTGAGAAGAAAGTGGACGTCAGGGATGTAATGGAGTTTTACCGCACAACCTATGACGGCACAGAATGGGAGATGATAAAAAACCTTAAAACGCCTGTTACCCGTCGTGATGAAGAAGGTAACAGGTACACCGACACCATCGTGAGCCCCTCTGTACACCCCTGGATGAGTCGCGATAAACAGGCATTGTTCAACAGCCTGGAAGAGGATGTTGTTGAGTTTTACAGGCCTATTGCAGTTCAGTACTGTGCCTATTCATTCATCGTACAGCTGCGCGACTGGCTGCCGGACGAAATAGGCGGAAGAATATGGCTGAGCCTTGATGTACCGCGGCTAAGCCCCAGGGTGCCGGTCTATGCCGGTAACTTCAGCCTGCCCGAGAGCTTCTCTGTATGCGGACAGGATCACTTCAGCACCGAATCGGCCATGTGGGCCTTCCGCAGGGCCAACAGGCTGGCCATGGTCAACTGGGGACTGGGCCAGAAAATTATTGAGCCCGTAGTAATGGAATATGAAGAAAAGGCTTTTGATGAGGTCGGATATATGGAGGAGAAAGCTGCTGAACTGTACAGGGAAGACCCTGTGAAAGCGCGCGAATTCCTCACCAGGTACTCCAACGATTTTGCCAGGGCAACAGTTAACCGCTGGTGGGACCTGGGTGATGAATTATGGGTCAAAAACAGGTGGGGCTTCTAAAAGGGAAGCCCGACCCATGCTATTCTTGGTTATGGTTTTGTAATATTTGTGTATCTTGTACGGTGCGGTAAACAAAAACTGATAAAAAACCGGCTGTTGTAAGATCTCCCTCTCCGGTGGTAAGGAGATACGCCTGACCGATGCACCCGGACTCGATGACGGTTCTGAATATTCCTCGTCCGGGGAATACATATGTTTTAATTCAAGCCGTACCGGCACAATGCAGATATGGCGGATGAAACCTGACGGCAGTGAGCAGGAGCAGCTGACTTTTGATAAATGACTGGTTTCCCCATGTATCGCCCGATGGCAAATGGCTGGTCTTTATCAGCTATGGGAGCACAGTCAGGGCCGATGACCACCCATTTTATAAACAGGTCTATATACCTCTGATGCCGGCCACGGGCGGTGAGCCTGAAGTAATTGCATACCTCTATGGCGGGCAGGGTTCCATGAATGTCAACAGCTGGTCACCCTACGGTAACTATATTGCTTTTGTAAGTAATACGCTTATCCCGGAATGATACTATGCCGGCGCCGGTCACCCCTTAAGCAGCATGGACACACAGAAGCTGAAAAAAGGCGCCCCTTTCGCCAGGGCGCCCTCTCCTGTATGGCTTAATATCCAGGATCACTCCCTGTCAGGCTTAAACTCAACAGGAATATGTAATTTAACCTTTACGGGCCTTCCCCTTTGTTTACCAGGCTCCCATTCGGGCATATCATTAAATACTTTCATTGCAGCCTCGCCAAACCCTTTGTGACTACTGTCAACAATATTAATATCCTCAATACCGCCATCGGTGTTTACAGTAAACCCGATCGTTGCCTCTCCTTCAATACCTTTCCGCTTCGCCTTTCCGGGGTATTCAAGATTATCATAAATATATGTTCTGAGAGCCTCCATCCCGCCGGGAAACTCAGGCATCTCCTCAACAACAATAAATACTTCCCCTTCCTGCCTGTCTGCCTTAACGCCAGATACTGAACCTTTATTCGCTCCATCCGGTACTGAACCTGGATCAAGCTTATACGATTTTACTTCCAGATTTATAGGCTTTTTCCCTATCTCCGACGCTTTCATCTCCACGGTCTCATATCCTACAAATGAAATCACAACGGGAGGATCACCTTCATAATCAAGGGCAAACTCCCCGTTCTTGTCAATTACGGTACCCGTTGTTGTCCCTTTAATAATTACAGAAGCGCCATGTGCAGGGCTCCCCGTGTCAGAAAAATACACCTTCCCTTTTACACTGCCATCCTGATCCTGTACAGTTGATCCTGTAAAGATCATAAGAGCAGTAATAATAACAGGCAATACCAGGATGTATTTCAGTATCCCTGCCTTTTTTGTAACTGTTTTTTTCATCATCTTGAATCTTGTTTTGGTTAATGAATGATTAAACTGGTGCCCAAGCCTGAAATAGGTAGTCCCGAGGGTAAAATTCAATAGCTGGGCCCTGTAATGAGCCGGGTTTATCCCCCCTGCCAGCACTTTCCTGTCGGCAAGATGCTCATGATTCTCTTTAATCATCCCGGATATAAGCCATGTAAAAGGATTGAACCAGGTAAAAAGTAATGTCAGTTCAATTATAATAAGGTCAATAAAGTGCAACTGTTCCACATGAGCCTTTTCATGCAGTATTATCGAATCAAAAGATGGATCATTCCTGAATTTCGCAGGCAGGAATATCCAGCGAAAAAGGGTAAAAACCTTCTCTTCTTCAGTGAAAATAATATTATCACTGCCATTTACACCGTTTTTCCGCCTTAACCTCCACCTGTTAATAAGGCCTATGTTACGGAAAAGTATAAACAGCATTCCGCTGATGTAAATTACAGCAGCCAAAAACGGCCAGTTAAAAGCCTGTCCGCCCTCATCAGATGACGCAACTGCCTCCTGACCCGGACTGACACTTAATGATACGGACGAAGATGCAGCAGGCTCAGCACCGCTAAAATTTACCAGCAGCGGAAAGTGTAATAAGGGAAATATCCAGCAGGCTATAATACCGGACAAAAGGTAAAACCTTTTTATTCCCAGGCCGGCATCATTCCTGAATAAAAAATAAGACAGGCTGATTATGCCCAGGCCCAGGGATACTTTCAACAGGTAAATGATTACTTCTTCAATCATCATTGTTGTCATTTTTAAGTTCACTCTCAACATCAGCGATTAAATCCTTCAACTGGTCAAGACTCATATCTGATTCCTTTGCATAGAATGTAAGCAGGCTCGATGTTGATCCGTCGAAATAATTTTTCACAATACCGCCAAGGTAATTCCTAAGATATTCCCTTTTTGATAACAGCGGATAGTAGATATGCGTGGTACCCACAGCCCTGTGCCCTACCTTTCCTTTTTTCTCAAGTATCCTGATCACGGTTGAAACAGTAGTATAAGGTGTCTCAGGATCAGGCAGGTTATTTATCACCTCACGCACAACCGCCTCCTTCAGACGCCACAGTACCAGCATTATTTCCTCTTCAGCTTTTGTCAGTCGCTGTACCATATCTTCCGGTTTTTATAAATACTTTTTTACAAATATAAACTATTTTTACAGTTTATCAACTATTTTTTACGTAGATGTATATTTTTTTAAGACTTTTTTGTCCCGGGTGCCCCTGTGCCCTCCTGCAGGTCCTGCGCACCCATAATGGGAATTTTACCTTCCTTATAAGCAATATCAACGTTATAAACCTAATATTTTAAGTATTTTTGCAAAAATATAACCGCAGAGACATCTGTCTGCATCTGTCAGATTACATTTGCATCCGGGTATCATGCGGCAGGCATATAAGACTTTATAATAAATAAAAAACATGCAACTCAGCGAACAGGAACAGATAAGGAGGGAATCACTGGAAGAGATAAGGAAGCTTGGCATTGACCCCTACCCGGCAGAAGAATTCAGCACAAATGTTTTATCCGACGAGGTACTGGAAAACTTTGACGATAAAAATAACACTTACCAGGATGTGGTAATGGCCGGCAGGATAATGAGCCGCCGTATAATGGGAAAAGCCTCTTTTGCCGAGATACAGGACTCAGCCGGACGCATACAGCTATATATTACCAGGGATGATATTTGTCCGGGTGATAACAAAGATCTTTATAATGTGGTTTTCAAGCGCCACCTCGACATAGGTGATATTATTGGTGTCAAAGGCTTTGTCTTCCGGACCCGGATGGGCGAGATAACCGTGCATGCCAGGGAGATGAAGATTCTCAGTAAATCCATCCGTCCTCTTCCTGTGGTGAAAGAAAAGGAAGGCAGGGTATACGATGCCTTCACAGATCCTGATATGCGCTACCGCCAGCGCTATCTCGACCTCATCGTCAACCCGAAGATAAAAGAAACGTTCCGTAAGCGCAGCCTGCTGATACAGTCGATGAGGGAACTGTTCAACTCAAGGGGATACCTTGAAGTTGAGACACCCATACTGCAGCCAATACCAGGAGGAGCAGCAGCCAGGCCCTTTATCACCCATCATAATACCCTGGATATGGACCTCTACCTGCGCATAGCCGATGAGCTTTACCTGAAAAGGCTGATAGTGGGCGGTTATGAAGGGGTCTATGAATTTGCCAAGGATTTCAGGAACGAGGGTATGGACCGCAGTCATAACCCTGAGTTTACAATGATGGAGATCTACGTGGCCTACAAGGACTATAACTGGATGATGGATTTTGTGGAGGAGATCTTTGAGAAGGTAGCACTCGATCTGCATGGAAAAACACTTATTCCTTACGGCGACAAGGAGATTGAATACAAAAGGCCTTATCGCAGGATTACAATGCTGGAGGCCATAAAGGAATATACCGGGTATGACTTATCAGGGAAGAGTGAAGAAGAGATCCGCCAGGTTTGCGACAACCTTAATATAGAGCATGACCCCAGCATGGGCAAGGGCAAGCTTATCGATGAGATCTTCGGTGAGAAATGCGAACATAACTTTATACAGCCTACATTCATTACAGATTATCCCATTGAAATGTCGCCGCTGGTCAAGAAACACCGCGATAACCCTGAGCTGACAGAGCGCTTTGAGCTTATCATCAACGGCCAGGAGATGTGCAACGCCTATTCGGAGCTTAACGACCCCATTGACCAGCTTGAAAGGTTCAAGGAGCAGGTCAGCCTGCTGGAGAAAGGAGATGACGAAGCCATGTTTATCGATATGGACTTTGTACGTGCCCTTGAATACGGCATGCCCCCCACCTCGGGACTCGGTATTGGCATCGACAGGCTCACCATGCTGATGACCGGTCAGCCCTCCATACAGGATGTTATTTTCTTCCCGCAGATGCGGCCCGAGACCAGCCGGCAGCCGGCAGCCGACAGTCCGCAAAAGTTCCTGGATCTTGGTGTTCCCGGTGAATGGGTTGAGCCGCTTATGGCGCTGGGCTATGATACGGTGGAGAAGCTCAAGGAAGTGGAGAAGCCGGGAAAACTGGCCAATGACCTGAACGGGTACAAGAAAAAGAACAAGCTGGACCTGCCGGGACTAAGCCCGGAGCAGGTGGCGGAGTGGCTTAGCTAATTAACTTTTTCTGCCGGGACTAAGCCCTGAGCAGGTGGCGGAATGGATTAGCTAATTAACTTTTTCTGCCGGGATTGAGCCCGGAGCAGGTAGGGGAATGGTTGTCATCCTGAGCGCAGCGAGAGAGGATCCCAATACCTGAATTTTTATTTGACTTGTATCCTTGAATCTCATATCTTGCTGTTTACTGACCACAAAACCAAGCACATGAAGAACAACAAAGTTAACCGCAGAAGATTTCTCAGAAACTCTTCACTGGGATTTTTAGGAGCCGGATTACTGGGAGAAAAAAGCTTCTCCTCCCCTGTTCTGGAACAGGATAATAAAAAACCAGTGATCAGTAAATACAGTACCCTTGGCCGGACCGGTTTCAAAGTATCTAACCTGGGATTCGGCAGACCTGCAAATCCCGCAATACTTAAGGCAGGAATCAATGCGGGCATTAATTATTTTGACACAGCTCCCAATTATGGCTCAAGTGAGAGAGACATTGGCAGTATAATACATGAATTCGATCGTAAAAAGTTATTTATTACTACAAAGATTCATGCAGATGAACTTGGTTCGAAAGAGCATATTCTCTCCAGTGCAAGGAAAAGCCTGGAAAACCTGAAAACAGACTATATTGATTGTTTTCAACTCCAGGGGGCTACTTCATGTGAGATGGTTAGGCATAAAGGATTTCATGATGCGTTCGCTCAACTCAAGCATGAAGGAAGGGTTAAATTTTGTGGTATCGCATGTCATGGTTCTTATTTTCCTGGGAATATTGAAGACACAATGGAAAATATTTTACTGTGTGCCATAGATGACGGGAGATTTGACCTCTTACTGGTGGTTTATAATTTTCTTTCATATGAACAGGGAGAGAAAGTGTTAAAAGCTGCGAAAGAGAAAAATATTGCTACAACTGTAATGAAATCCAATCCGGTTAAAATGTACAATATGTTTAAGGGTTTTGAAGAGCAAGCAGAAGCTAATAACCAGGAATTTCCTGAACATTGGAAAAATACATATGAAGAGTTTAAACAACATAATAAAGATGCTCAAATTTATCTTGAAACAAATGGCATTATCAGCAATGATGACGACCTCAGTGATGTAGCTACCAGGTTTGTATTGGATAATCCGGATGTTAATACCGTTCTTGTTGATTTTCAAAATTTCGGTATACTGGAATCTCATCTTAAATATGCAAGTGAATCTTTAACACCTGCAAGCATCAATCATTTGACAGATCTTAGGAATATTATAACAAAGGTCTCATGCCGTATAGGCTGCAATGCATGTGAATCTTCCTGCCCTCATAATGTGCCTGTAAACACCATCCTGCGTTATAATTATTATTTCACTGCCAAAGGTGAAGAGAAATTCGCCATGCACAAATATCAGGATCTGCCCGGAGGAAAACCGGATGCCTGCCTCGCCTGTGAAGGATTTTGTGAAAGAGCCTGTCCCCATGGTGTATTAACCCGGCCATTACTGGCCATGGCCCATAAGAATTTAAGCCTTGATGGTCCACAAATAAGCCTGGGATTTAAGGGGTGAGTCAGGAGCAGGCAGCTCAGTAGCTGGTTTCATTATGGCCTTTAATGCTCAGTCCGACAGGGCTTTAGAGAGGGATGAGGAGTAAATGATCACATCAGGCCACCCAGTGCCACAGTAATAGCTTCGCCGTTTATTCCGCTTGATTCTTCCGAAGCCAGGAAGGCAATTACTTCGGCCACTTCTTCGGGCCTGACCACTCTGCCTGCAGGATAGAGAGAAGCTCTTTCCTCCCATACCCGGGTGACAGATATCCCACGATGTTTTGCTTCAGCTTCGGCGGAGGCATCAGCCATTGGTGTTTTTACCCAACCTGGGATGGTGCCGGGCGGATTGCATAAAATTGCCAAATATCATATGTTCGTTTCTCAATGCTATTTAGGCATAGTCAGACGGGAAGAACTGCCCGTTTTCAGCGGGATTTAATGTTCGAAATTGCAGGAATATGCATTTGTCGTCAGTATCGTTATTTTTCACAGACTCCTGTTAGCAAGCACTCAAAATACATGCATTAATGATAGTTTACCTGGATATTTAATCTATTGTAAATATTAACGTACAAACTATAATTATAATGCTTACAACAACTATATCGGACTTTAGAAAGGATATCAAGAAGTATCTTGACAGAGTTACTGAAAACTTTGAAACTCTCATCATTAATCGTGGGAAAGATAATGGCGTAGTTATCATCTCCCTGGACGAATACAATTCTTTAACAGCAAGCCAACATGAACTTTCTTCAAAGATAAATGAGGCAAGGCTGGATTCTGCTATTAAGAAACTGCAAAATGGTTCATCCTTCCAAAAAGAATTGATTGAAGAATGAAATACACATTTGTCAATGAATCCTGGGAGGATTATTTATACTGGCAAAAAACAGACAGAAAAATCCTCAAAAAGATTAATGACAGAACAAACAGTTCATAATAAATGAATATTAAACCAGCAGTAATACCGCTTGCAAAGATAATTTTGCCTGTAAATATGATCCTGTTCGCCTTTATCAAAACTCTTGTTCTGGACATTTCTTCGAGTCCCGAAACCCTTGAAAGAGCAAGCAGGATATTTGTCCTGTGATTGCCTTTCTTTACAAGTGACTTATTATTTGAAGGTTTCATAACATTACTGGAAACTTCCAGCTCATTAGCAGCTTCAATATTACCCTTGGAAATGCAGGCCGCACAGCATTGTCCATACTTTAACCACAAAGATGATGAAGTATGTTGCTGTAATTTATAAGTAAGAGACGGTATACTGTTATTGCAGTAAATACATATATGTTTATCCGAAGAATTTCCTGCCTTCATAATTCAATGTTTAGCAAGGTTTATAACCATGAGAAACAATCTCAAACTCCGAACAATTCCCCAATTAATATCAATATTAGGGAAAATAAAAATTCTAAACCCGGTGGCATTTAGAATGAAAACATAATGAAAATGCTAATTTCGTCTCTTCATACTGAACATCAGAAATATACACCGGATCACTATTAAGAGTTAAAATATCCGGCGCAACAATATTCCATTTCAACCCGGAACCTCTGGTTCGTTTATCCCTGCCTTCCGTCAGGTCATTGAATACAGTATGTAATTGGAGAGCCAGGCACCTGTCAACAACTCAGCTAGTACAGAGGATTCGGTATCAGAGAGTAAAAATGGTATGCGGGGGCAGCTGAAAGGCAATACATATAATCATTGCAAAGAATGAAAAAATCAACCTACCTTTATCATCAATTGATAACAATAATAATACGGATATTATGAAAAAATTGGTGAGGTTTTTGTTTCAGGGAATACTTTTTATCGCCCCACTGGGGATCACTGTTTACATACTTTATGTGATCTTTATGTTTATTGACGGGCTTCTGCAGGAGTATCTGTTTCAGTTACTGAACATAAATATACCCGGACTCGGACTGCTTATAATAATAACACTGCTTATCATTACCGGCTACCTCGGACAGACAATTCTGGCAAAGCCATTCAGGTTATTGTTTAATAAACTGTTGAACAGAATCCCTGTCCTGAAAGTTATCTACTCAGCTTTCACCGACCTTTTCTCAGCTTTTGTAGGCAAGGAAAAAAAATTCAACAATCCTGTAGCTGTTACGGTTAACAGTGAGCTACAGCTGGATAAACTGGGTTTTATGACTGAAAAAGATCTTTCTCTCATAAATGAAAAAGAGAAGGTTGCTGTTTATTTTCCTCACTCTTATAACTGGTCAGGAGAATTGTTCCTTGTACCTGCACAGTCCGTCAGACCCCTGAATGTGCCCCCGGC
>JBKHBA010000057.1:0-11335 GCA_046542595.1 Bacteroidales bacterium
ATCGTTGCGACCCAGATCCAGAAGCATCGTATGTTCTGCCTTTTCCTTTTCATCCGCCAGTATTATCTTTTCAGCATTCTTTACTGAGGCGTCAATAGTACCCTTCATCGGGAATGACCTTATTGTCCCGCCCCGGTCTATCCTTACAAAAATTTCAGGAGAGAATACAACAAATTTATTTCCGTAAAGTAACCTGTACCTGGCATGGCTGTTATAAAATATCTCACCCAGACTTGCACCTGTCTTTATCCTTGCGGGGAAGGTAAGGTTTAGCAGGTATGTATTGCCGTGGTGTATGTTTGTTAATACATTATCGAAGGCTTTCTTATATGTTTTATAGTCAACGGGTTTAATGTCAGGCTGTATACTTTCAAGCGTACTGTTTTTTTTCTGCCCGGAATTATCAAAAACCGGGGTGCTCATGATTATGTTGCCGGGCAATTGATCAAGAGGATGGATCACCGGTTTTCTCAATTCAAAATCAAACATAAAGAAGAATGGACGGCCTGAATTAGCGTAAAAATTCATCTGTCCGCTGGCATATTTCATTATATTTGATTCCATGAAAGTGCTGATTATCGATAATCATGATTCATTTACATACAATATAGCCCATATTGTGAGGGCATGTAAGCTTACAAAATTAGAAATAAAAAAGCCGGATGAACTGAGATTGTCTGAAATAAATGATTTTGACAGGATAATTTTTTCACCCGGTCCTGATCTGCCGTCCAGAGGCAATGTTATGGAGCTGGTGCTTGAGGCATACCAGGCTGAGAAAAGAATACTGGGAATCTGTCTTGGCCTGCAGGCTATTGTTTTGTTTTACGGCGGTCAGCTTAAAAAACTTGAAGAGGTGGTACATGGCATGACAAAAGTGATAAAACGAACAGGGGCGGAATCGGTAGTGTTGAAAGATATACCCTCAGCCTTTATTGCCGGGTTTTATCATTCATGGGTAGCAGACAGAAAAAAGATGCCCTCATGTCTTGAATTAACTTGCCATTCCGATGAGGGAAGGGTAATGGGGATAAGACACAGGGACTTTGATATTGAAGCTGTACAGTTCCATCCTGAGTCGGTAATGACCCCTCTTGGTGTTAAAATGATTGAGAACTGGCTGGCTGAAGGGGTATCAGGAAAATGAGGATGGATTGTTAATGATTTAACATTCTTTAATATTATCATTTACTGTATTATTTCACAGGCAATAGAATCTTTTCTATATTTACCAGACTTCAGAGATGGATCCAATGAATATAATAGGGAAATATAAAAATTTCATTCTCCTTGTCACCTTTCCTGTTCTCCTGCTGTTTATTACAAACTCGCTGGTGAACAGGCACAACCATCTTATCCAGGGATATAAATATATCCATGCCCATCCTTTTAACCAGGAAAGCGGAATGTCAGAATATCCCAGCCACAACCATACTGATGCAGAACTGGTAGCACTTGAGTTTCTCAGTAATCTGGAAATACTGGTGGGCCTGACTCTGATTATATTATTTACAGCATTAAAGGCCCTTGATATGTCCATGCCCTGCTTTCATGGCTTACCTGCAGGCATGGTCATAGCTCTTTGTTCACCACGGGCACCTCCCCCCTGTAGTTGATTTTTAGTCTGAACAGAATTTCTAATTACTAATTAACAATTGATTACCAGTTTATCCTGGTAATTATGGAAGTGGACAAGAAACTTAGTAAAAATCAACATGAAATATATTCTATTTACCTTTTTGCTGCTGGCCAGTTTTGAACTGATCAGTGCACAGGAAAAATCCGTAGTCGATTCAACCAAGTATAATGAATTACTTGACAGGATTGAGAAGCTGGAGGCCGTACTTGAAGATAAGGAAAAGGAAGATGAGCTGGCCGCCCTGCTTGAGGACGCTGATAAGATGTCAGATAAGAAGAAATCTGACAGGATGGATGTGTCAAAAAAGTTTCACAGCGGGGTGAGACAGCAGCAGGGACTGAATCCAAACATAAGTGTTCTGGGAGACTTTTTCGGCTCGGTGTCGTCGGTGGATACCGAAAATGTATCCGAGCCTGGCGACCGCGGTCATGGTAGTAACGGCTTGTTTATGAGAAGCCTGGAATTGTCTTTTGTATCCGCCCTGGATCCTTATGCCAGGGGAAAGGCTTTTCTTGATATTACGGATGAAGGGGTATCAATTGAAGAGGCATATATGGATATCCTCAACCTGCCTCTGAATACATCCCTTAAGGCAGGGGTGTTTTTTCCGGAATTCGGACTGCTAAACAGGCATCATACCCATGCCCTGCCGCAGTTTGACAGACCCCGGGCAGCGGTCAATTATTTTGGTCTTGACGGCTTCAATGGTATGGGTGCAGCTGTCAATATAATGCTTCCTCCGATATTATTTTCCGATGCCAGCTCATTTGATATATCAGTTGTCAATATTAATGATAACATGAGCTATTCATCAGGAAAGAGTATGAACATGGCTTATGTGGCCCACTGGAAAAACTATTATGATATTTCCGATGCCAGCTATTTTGAATATACCCTGAGTGGTATTGCAGGAAAGGATGATAATCCGGCACAGACGGGCACATATGTAACAAGTTTTGGACTGCATTATAAATGGCAGCCTCCGGGCACTGCAAAATATAAATCCTTTGACTGGATGACTGAACTGTATTACGGCTTCAATGAAACACCTGCCGGCATTGTGCGAAGCAAGGGATTTTATTCACTGGTACACCGTAAGATAAATTCCAGGATGTGGCTGGGTGGAAGAGTAGGTTACAGCGAGATGCCGTATGATAACAGCCAGTATGAATGGGATTATACTGTTAATTTTGACTTCTGGCAGAGTGATTTTGTTTTTTACAGGATACAGTACCAGTATAACAGCAGGAGCATAGCCTATCTGCCTGAGTCAGGCGGGACTTATCCCTCTCATCATTCAGTTGTACTGCAGTTTTCCTGGGCTATGGGTCCTCACAAGCATGACGCTTATTAGGATGAATGAAACGACCATTAAAAAAATCATCATTATTTCATATTGATTATTTTTTAATGGCAAGTTCCATGTGGCCAATGAAAGAAATAAAATATAATCACGGGAAATAATTAAGATAAACAGAACTAAATATAGGAAAACATGAGAAAACAAATAATCAGTTTCTTGTTATTACTGGCGGTTTCTGCTGCTGCAGCAGGGAAAGAGCCATTAAGGATAGTATGTTCCTTCTCTGACTATGCTTCAATTGCTGCCGAGATAGCAAAGGATAAGGCAGTTGTGGAGATGATATCAAACGGTGAATCGGATCCTCACTTCATACCGCCAAAGCCAAGTTATGCAATGATGCTTAATAAGGCTGATATATGGATCACTACCGGGATGGATCTTGAGCAGTGGTCTGCTACCCTGCTGGATAAAGCCCGTAATAAAAATATCATGGATGGAGCAGAAGGCTTTATTGCCGTATCGGATGGCGTGAATGTGCTCGACAAGCCTGAAAGCACTGACCGCAGTGAAGGTGATGTGCACCTTATGGGCAATCCTCATATAAATACGAGTCCGCTCAACTGGAAAATAATAGCAGGCAACATAACAATAGGACTGATAAAAGTTGATCCTGCCAATGCAGGTTTTTATGAGGCCAATCGTGATGATTTTATCGACAGGGTAGACCGTGCATTGTTTGGCGATGAGCTGGTTGATATTTTTGACGGCGAAACACTATCAGGATTACTGGCCAATAATACTCTCTTTACTTTCCTTGAGAGGGAGTACCAGGGAGAGAAGCTGCTGAACCTTCTTGGGGGATGGCTCAAAGAAGCTCTTCCATTCAGGGACAGCCGTATTATAGCATACCATAAGAACTGGGCTTACTTTTCCGATATATTCGGACTGGAGATAGCAGGCTTTATTGAACCCAAACCCGGGATTCCACCTTCAGCCAGACACGTGCAGAGCATGGTGAACCTTATTAAGGAGCAGGATATAAAGATTATGCTTGTTGCAAGCTATTTCGAAAAAAAATCGGCCCAGATGATAGAGGATAAGACGGGCATAAAGGCCGTTTACCTGCCCTTGTTTGTTAACAGCGATATGGGTATTAATAATAATTTTGAGCTGATGGACTACTGGATCAGCCAGATTAAACAGAACATCTGATTATGGGAACAATAGTTTTTCTTGCACCTCCCCTTATTGCAACTATCTTACTTGCGGGCATGCTGAGTTTCTTTGGTAATCATATATTGTCGCGCGGAATTATCTTTATTGATATTGCCGTTGCACAGATAGCTGCACTCGGCACTATGATAGGGATACTTCTGGGTTTTGCCGAAAATTCCGTCAATGCCCAGCTGGTATCATACGCATTTACCATTATTGTACTGGGTATATTTGCGGTCATGAAGGTTAAGAAGCAGGTGTTGCCGCAGGAGGCCATCATAGGTATTTTTTATTGTATTGCCCTGGGCATGGCTTTATTGCTTGCTGAAAAAATTCCCGGAGGCTCTAATTTTATTACAAAAACCATTACAGGCAATGTACTGTGGGTGACCTGGAAAACGGTGATAAGCTGTTTGCTGGTTTTTGTACCCGTTATCATTATTAACCTGGTAATAGGAAAGAAAATAAGAGAGATAAGCCAGGGTGAAAACAGGGCTGCCTCTATTGGTCAGACAAGGATCTACGATCTTGTTTTCTATATAAGCTTTGGTATTGTGATAGTTAAGGCTGTTCCAGTAATGGGTATCTTTCTTGTTTTTATCCTTCTTATTGGCCCGGCATCAATCAGCAGGATCTTTATCAGTTCATGGAGGGACAGACTGATATGGAGCTGGATAATAGGTTCCGCCGGCTCACTGGCAGGGATATATATATCATATGCACTTAATATCTCCAATGGTCCGGCCATAGTAAGCCTGATAGGAATTTTAACATATATTGCAGCCTTTGGGAAACTATTGCACAGGCGGAAAGCGAAAGGTGTTTTAAAAACTAATTAATAAAAAATCTGATGTTATCTATTGAATTTATAATGCTCCCATTTATCGGGTGTCTGCTGATAGTGTTAATAAACGTTTATTTTGGCATCCATGTTATTAAAAGGGAAATTATATTTATTGATATAGCCCTTGCTTCTATTGCAGCTCTGGGCTCAGCAGTGGGACTGGTTATTTTTGATGCTACACATATTGAGCATCTGCATGAGAGTGAGGGACTGCTGCCCTATGTCTTTTCGCTTGGATTCATATCTGTTGCCTCTTTTGCCTTTACCCTGCTCAGGCATAAGACAATACCTGTTCCACTGGAGGCCATAATAGGTGTTGCCTATGCAGTGGCTACTACTCTGACTGTTATTATCCTGGATAAGGGCGCAGGTGGTGATGTGCATGTTCATGACATGCTTGTTGGCAGTATCTTATGGGTGTCGGACTCACAGCTTTTAAGGCTGGGTATAATTGTTGTGGTTGTCGGAATTTTCCATATAGTGTACCGTAAGAAATTTATGAGGCTGACGGATTCATTCCATAATAAGGAGAAAATTGTCAGCAGGCATAAGCTCTGGGATTTTCTCTTTTACTTTTCTTTCGGACTGGTGGTGGTTGAAGCTGTCAATATAGCCGGTATACTCACGGTTTTTGCTTTTCTTATATTGCCTGCATCCCTGTCTGTTATCCTGGGGGGTAACTGGACCACAAAGCTGATAGTGGGCTGGCTTGCCGGCATTGCTGCCTCCTTTGGTGGTTTGTTATTATCCCTTAAGCTGGATGTCCCGAGTGCCCCGGTAATTATAACACTGCTTGGTCTTATACTTATACTGGGCTACCTGATGCATAAGCTCAGCACAAAGAGTGAAACAGGTGAAAAAAAAGAAACATCTTCCTGTTGATGAAAGATGTTCTTTTTTCCTGTCGCTTGTCTGATCCTTTGTGCTGAAGATTTTCTCAGAAAAGCTTGTAGCTTAATTTAAGGTGGAAGGTTATCCCCGGCTCCAGCCTGGTGAAAAACTGGTCTGTTGGGTTAAAAGACCTGAATACCGATTCTTTCTCATCATTGAGCAGGTTGTCAATCTTAAAGCTTAGCTTGGTTCTCTGGTCTTTACCGAAATTTTTGCTTGCTGTTAAGTTAAGGTTATGAAAAGGCAGCATATAAATATCAGGCCTGTCAGCTATACCTACATACTGGAGTGTCATACCCTGTACATTATAATAGAGTCCGGCTTCAAAACCTTTCCCGAAACCTTTTTCACCACCGTTATACGAGATGCCGGCATTGATTATATAAGGTGCCTGTCCGGCCATTACCCGGTCTTTTTCTATTGACTGTCCCGTACGCGCATTTTCAATGCGCGAGAGGTATTCCGTGGTGCTCAGCTCAATCTGTGACCGTGTTACAGATACATTTGAAATAAAACCGAAGTTTTCAAGTGGTTCAGCGATAATTCCCATATCCTGCCGCATCTCAAACTCAAATCCCAGCACCTTGCCATCACCAACATTTCTTGGCTGGAAGGCTCCTGTCTGGGTTGCATACTGGACTATCTCAATAGGATCAATGAATTTTTTATAAAAACCGCTGACTGACACCATCTGTCCAAGGCCCTGGTACAGTTCCCACCTCAGATCAAAATTATGTATATATGAGCTGCTCAGTTCACCGTCCCAGTATTCCAGTCCCGATACATTATCTGCATCACGGAACATACCTCCTATAAATGTGCGTCCGCTTATGGGGTCGGATATTTCGGCGAAAGACATCTCTTTAAATGATGGCCGGGCAGTGGTTCTTGCGTAAGCAAACCGAAGGTTCTGTTTTTCAGCCAGGGCATATACGAAGTTGACGGAAGGGAAAAGATCAAGGTTGTCCATTACCTTATCGTTATCCAGGACGTTTGTACCCAGCTGGTCCTGACCCGTATAATACTGCCTGTAATTCTCCACCCTCAGGCCGATAATGGCTTTCAGGTTATTGAAAGGTATAAGTTCGGTTGAAGCATATGCTGCGGCATTATTGACCACGGCATTAAACTTATTGGGGTTGTTTGGAATAAAATGTGCTTCATAGGTTGTTCCCCTGCCTGTTTGTGTGCCATTAAGCGGCCACAGGTTTTCGGGTGCAAAAAGTTCATCCGGGTTTCCCGTAAGTGGCATATTGCGTATGTTCAGGGCATATTTGCGTATTACAAAATCACGTTCCTTATAGGTGTAGGCGCCGCCGAAATTAAGTTTTGCTTCCTTGCCTCTGAACCTGAACTCCTTAGTTATATGAAGTACCCCGGAAAGGTTTACCTCCGAAAGGTTTCTCCATATTCTGTCAGGAAACCCGCCCTCTGTGTTTATCCTGTATTTATCATTCTCATTAAGGTATCTTACAAACCGTGCGTCAGGGTCGCTGATAGAGGATAATGTGGGTGACAGTTTCCAGACAATATCCCAGTTTGAGTTTGCGAAAGTATGTTTTCCGTCAATAAGGATGTTGGTGAGTGATCGCTGGTTATACTCGAGGTTATGCTGGTATGCACTGAAGTTGGAACCCTGGTCTGATCCTTCGTAATCAAAAATACCTGCCTTTGATACACCGTTCTGCATATGTATCAGGTTAATGCGGTATTTTGATTTCATTGTTTTCACCGCAAAGCCTGCCAGGCTGCTCAGAAGTACACTGTTAGATCCATAGTCTCCTATCTGGAACTCACGCACTTCCATGTCCGTGATATCCGGATCAGAGGAGAGGCCATAGCGACCATATTCAGCATTCCTGTAGTATTCAGTATTATTCTTATAGGAGAAACCGAAGTTGTAACCTATCGTGACATTTTTTAAAGGCACCTGGTTGCCAAAGGAGGCTCCGAAATTGTAATCCATAAGGTTTTGTTGCCTTATAGCAGCCATGGTAGGATTAAACCCATCCAGCACTTCCCTGAATCTTGCACCGGCCTCACCGTCGGGATCGGATAAAGCATCAATGAAAAAAGGAATATTTTCAGTTGCGGGAATATCACGCGTTCCGTCATCAAAACCCAGGAAGTCGGTTTTGCCTCCCGGATATGTAAGATAATCATTATTGAAATGATAATCAGGATTATATGCCGTGCCTAGAAAAATGTTGCCCTTCTTCTGTTCAGGGAAATCCTTTATGGATATATCAACTACACCACCGGTGAAATCGGCCGGCATATCAGCCCGGAATGATTTATAAACCATTATATTATCAATGATGCTGGTTGGGAATATATCCAGTTGCATGGTATTCCTGTCAGGATCCAGTCCTGGTATATCAACCCCGTTAAGGATAGTCTTGGTGTACCTGTCGCCCAGACCCCGCACATAAACATATTTTCCTCCTTCAACCGATACCCCTGTCACCCTCTTCATTGATGATGCGGCATTGGAGTCGCCCATCTTCTTAAAGTTAACCGAGGAAATACCGTCCATCACCGATGCCGATTTCATCTTTATGGCCATCAGTGCATTTTCATTGTTCCTGCTCATTCTCGCTGTAACGGTAACCTCTGATAATTCCACTGTTGATGACTCCATCATCAGGTTGTCAAGGAGTGTGACTTCACCATCCTTTACTGTTACCTCATCGACAGTATGAGATTCATACCCGACAAATGACAGGTGCAGTTTATAATTGCCCGGGTCAATTTTGATGTTGAATTTCCCGTCGAGATCAGTAAATGTTCCGGTTGTTGTGCCTTCAACAGCCACGGTCACCATAAACATTGCCTCGCCGTTTGAGCTGTCATAAACAGAACCTCTGATAATACCATCCTGTGCATTCAGCCCGCTGAAGAACATGATAAAGAAGAATGCAACTATTATTCTGAGAAAGTTCATTGTTTTAATTTTTATTTTATTGGTTTTTTAATACCAAAACCCGCAGTGAAAAAGTCACTGCGAGTTTTGATGTTATATTCAGTTCTTGCTTAGAAGTCATTTGTTGCTCCTGATACTGCAGCCCATGACCAGCCCTGGAAGACTGATGCATCAGCGCCTACTGTATTGGCACCGGCATCAACAGTTGAGGCATGTACATGTGTGCCGTCCTTGAAGATTGTCTGCAAGTCAACACCGTCTGCAGGAGTTATTTCCAGATTGTTGAAGGTGAGAATCTCATTGGCAAAATTATCCTTAGTCTCATCTCCGCTGAGTGAGAAGTCTCCTCTTCCACCGCTTGCTGCAGGATCTCCGAAGCCAAAGAAATAGATATTTTCCAAAGTCATTCTCGCGCCATCTCTAAAATCTCCCAGTTCAGAATCAGAGGTATTACCCTTTACTGAACCGTTTTTTATTGTATGAGCATCAAGGTATGTTCCTTCCGGGCCGTCTATTTCAAAGGCATGATCAGTTTTTTCACCACAGATAAGCAGAAAATTATTCAGTGTGCCTGCCCATGCCTGATCGGTATCAATAGCATCATCACCTGCATTCCATACAAGTACATTAGTGACATCTACTGTTCCTCCAAACCATTCAAGACCATCATCCTGATTTGCAATGACTTCTACGTTTTCAATTATTGTACCTGATCCTACACCACCCATTGTGAGGCCGTTTATCTCATTTCCTTCTCCTATATTGGCACCGCCGTGGCGTATGGATATATATCTTATTTCACCTGAACTATCATTTTCTTCTGAGCCTCCGTACAGCCCGTTCGGATCTGAGGCTGGGATGCCTTCAATCTGTACTGCAGAAGCATCGGCTGAAATGGGTGCTTTACCCAGAATAATCACGCCACCCCATAAGCCGTCAAGAGTAGGCTCAAGGTTGGGACTCTCTATCTCTCCGGGAAGAATATGGTCAGCCACCGAGGTGAAAATGATTGGTGAGCTGTCAGTACCTTCTGCCATCAGCTTTCCACCGCGTGCAACCATTAATGCTGTGGCATTTGATCCTGATCCTTCGCGACCTTTGACTACAACACCTGGCTCGATGGTAAGAGTTACACCGTCAAGCACCGCAATGCGGCCTTCCAGTATATATACTTTTCCTGTTTCCCATGTTGTGTCTGTGTCAATATTATCAGAAACAGATACCGTGGAAACATCCTTTATGTCGAGAACTGCATTGGCAATTCCATTTTTGTTATTCTCATCAGTTACTGTCAGTTCCACTGAACCGGCACCTGTTTCCCTGCCTGCTGTAAAGGTAACAACCACTTCACCTTCTACTGCACCTGCCGATGGTTCAGTTTTTACTTCAGCTGATCCTTTGGTGGCTGTAACAGTTGATGAAGAGTAGCCGCTTTCAGCTGCTATGGTAAATGTAAGGTCAACGGATTTTATTACTTCAACATCTGTGCTGGAGGGAGATGTTATTTCTGGTGCGCCTGCCTCATATACGCTTATCACAGCCGTAGCAGCATCTGTCTGATCTTTTGAATCAAAAATGTCAAGGGTTACTGACCCGGCACCGGCTTCATCGCCTGCTGTAAATGTAACTATAATGCTGCCGGATGTTTCACCGTCTGTGCCATCAGTTGTAACAGTAGCGCTGCCGTTTGTGGCCGTTACTGATGATGACTTGAATCCACCTTCCGCTGTATAGTTGAATGTAAGATCAACGGATTTGGATGTTTCGACTGTTTCACTTGCAGGAGTCTCCAGTACGGGAGGTGCATATTCCTTCTCGCATCCTGTAAATACTGCCAGTACGGCTGCAAGTGTAATAAAAAGAATCTTTTTCATACTTTTGTGTGTGTTTTTAATTTTTTAAATAAGAGTTATTATTAACATATTCACACCGCAAAAGTAGATGCCGATTATATCATTACCGTTAACGAATAATTAATGTTCTGTTACAAAAAGGCTGCAATAAGTAACCGTTTTGTAATAATTGTTCTGAGAGTCCGGAACTGTGGGAGTATGAAAAGGAAGTGAAAGGGAGTGCGGGACAAGGTTTACAGCCTAGGAAAGATGATCAGTCGAATCAAAGATTACAGTTAATATTTCAGCCTGGTTTTTTATTTCATAGATACTCAGGCTGGTGTTTTTTAAGCTTTCCGTTATAATGATATCATCAATTGTTTTTCCAGTTATGATGCCGGTAAGTATTTTACCTGTGAATCCATGCGATACCAGCAGCACATTATCATTTATATGTTTTTCCAGGAGGTAGCTGTAGAATTTTTCGGCCCTCTTAAATACATCTGCTGTTTTTTCACCCTTCTCCGGTTCAGGGTATTGCTTTCCGGACTGTGTTATCCACCCGCATTCTTCCCTGGTTCTTCCCTGAAATTCACCAAGGTTTCTCTCCCGTAACTCAGGGGTATAGATAACAGGTATGCCCGGTTTGCATCTGATAATGGCATCTGTTGTTTGCACCGCCCGGCCC
>JBKHBA010000058.1:0-11320 GCA_046542595.1 Bacteroidales bacterium
AAACAGGGGGATGGAAGCCTTCAGTTATTCAGTGTCGCACGACCTGAGAGCTCCGCTGAGGTCGATCAACGGCTTTTCCAGGTTCCTGGTTGAAGATTATTCGGATAAGCTCGATAAGGAGGGGAGAAGGCTGCTTGACGTAATACGGCAGAATGCTAAAAAGATGGATGAGCTGATAAACGATATGCTTAACCTCTCTCGTATATCAAGGGCTGAGCTTAAGATATCCGTAATTGATATGACCGCAATTGCAAAATCCATGTACGAGGAGGTGGCAGACGATGAGCAGAAGAAAGAGTTCAGCCTTGAGATAAAAGACCTGGCCCCGGCAAGATGTGATCCTTCACTGATAAAGAGTGTATGGCAGAACCTGCTGGGCAATGCCCTTAAATACAGTGCCGGTGCAGATATTAAGAAGATAGAGCTGTGGTCTGAGACCGATGGTAAAAAGAATGTCTACTTTGTTAAGGATTATGGCGCCGGTTTTGACATGAAGTACAGGAATAAGTTGTTTGGCGTATTTAAACGCCTGCACCGTGAGAGTGAGTTTAAAGGAACAGGCGTGGGTCTGGCCATAGTGCAGCGTATAATACATAAGCACGGAGGTGAGGTGGATGCCAGCGGCGAGCCCGGTAAGGGCGCTGTGTTTTCCTTTTCGCTTCCCCTGACATGAGATGATAAAATATCTAAAATAAATATTATGAAAAATTTTAGTGAGGTTGAAATACTGATAGTGGAAGATAACCTTAATGATGCTGAAATGGCCCTCAGGGCACTGAAGCAAAATAAGCTGACTAACAAGGTGCTGGTAGTGAGCGATGGAGAGGAAGCCCTTGATTTTGTTTATTCCAGGGGAAAATTTAAGGGGAGGCCGATTGATAAAAAGCCGAAAATGATATTGCTGGACCTTAAGCTGCCAAAGGTTGACGGACTTGAGGTGCTAAAGGTGATAAAGAGTGATGAGAACACTAAAATGATACCTGTAATTGTGCTTACATCCTCAAAAGAGGAGTCGGATATGGTGGAGAGCTACCGGCTGGGGGTAAACAGTTATATAGTCAAACCCGTTGATTTTGACAAATTTGTTGATGCAATAAGAGACCTGGGCCTTTACTGGTTGTTGCTGAACCAGCAGCCGTAAATATTTATTCACAGTTCCTGTACCTGGAAGAGGGGAAATTATTGTGTCTGAATAATTTACTATTTTTGCATAAATAATATGATAATATGAGCAAGGTTGATAAGTCAATAAAAATCCTGTTTGCTGAGGATCTGCAGTCAGATGTTGAGCTGGCACAGCGTGAGATAAGGAAGGGGGACATAGCCTTTAGCCATAAAGTGGTGGATACGGAAGAGGAGTTCAGGAAAGCTTTAAAGGAGTTTGACCCCGATATTATCATCTCAGATTACTCCATGCCCTCTTTCGATGGTATGGAAGCACTGCAGATAACAAGGTCTGTTGACAGCAATATTCCGTTTATTGTGCTTACCGGGTCAATGAACGAGGAAACGGCTGTTGCATGTATGAAAGCAGGTGCCAATGATTATGTTATAAAGGAACATATAAACCGCCTGCCCTGGGCTCTTCTTGAAGCACTGGAAAACAGCAGGGCAAGGATTGAGAGGGAGAAAATTGAAAAGGAACTGAAGGAGAGTGAGAAGAAGTTCCGTAATATATTTGAGAATCATTCTGCAATAAAGCTTATTATTGATCCGGATAGCGGCAATATTGTTGAAGCAAACCCGGCGGCTGCCGCTTTCTATGGCTGGACGGTTGAGGAGCTCGGGAAAATGAAGATATTCAGTATAAATACACTGCCTGAAGAAAAGATCAGAGCTGAAATGGAAAAGGTGAGACAGGGGAAAAGGACACTTTTTGAGTTCAGTCACCGCCGGGCCGACGGGTCTGTCAGGTTTGTTGAAACATTCAGTAGCAGAGTGGAAATAGCAGGCAAAGACTTCCTGCATTCCATTATCCATGATGTAACAGGCAAAAAGCAGGCCGAGGAGCAGATTAAACTGCTGAACCGCTCGGTGGAACAAAGCCAGGTGAGTATTATTATTACCGATAAGAACGGTAAAATAGAATATGTTAATCCTTTTTTTTGTGCTTTGACAGGTTACAGCTTTGAAGAGGCCAGGGGAAGTGATCCCAGTATTGTGAAATCAGGAAATCAGCCTGAAGAGTTTTACCGGGAGCTCTGGAAGACCATACTTGCGGGCAATGAGTGGAGCGGTGAACTTTTAAACAGGAAAAAAGACGGCTCATTATTCTGGGAAAGTGCTATAATATCCCCTGTGTTCGATGATAAGGGTGAGATCACACACTTTGTGGGAGTGAAGGAAGATATAACGGAAAAGAAGCTGATAATAGGAGAGCTGGTGGAGGCAAAAGAGAAAGCAGAGGAAAGTGACAGGCTCAAATCAGCCTTCCTGGCTAATATGAGCCATGAGATACGTACTCCCCTGAACGGCATACTGGGATTCGTGGATTTCCTTAATGATCCGGAAATCCCATCTGAAGAAAAGGAGCAGTATATATCGATCATCAGGGAGAGCAGCGACCGCCTGCTAAGTACAATAAGTGACCTGATAGAGATATCAAAAATAGAGTCAGGCATAATGGAAGTGCAGTATTCTGATACCGACGTTCGCAGCATGCTGGAGTATCTTTACGTGCTTTTTAAGCAGGAGGCTGATAAAAAGAACCTGTCCCTGACCATGAATATTGACCTGCCGGAGCAGATGAATATTATTAATACCGATAAATATAAGCTGGAATCAATTATATCCAATTTTTTAAAGAATGCTGTCAAATTTACTCATGAAGGTTATATTAAACTTTCATGCAGGATGAAAGGTGATGACCGGATGCACTTTATTGTGGAAGATAGCGGCACGGGTATACCCGGGGATAAGAAAGAGCTGATATTTAACAGGTTTGTGCAGGCCGACCTGGAGAATACTCGTCCATATGAGGGATCTGGACTGGGACTCTCCATTGCAAAGGCATATGCAGACCTGCTTAATGCTGATATTGGGGTTGACACCGAAGAGGGTAAAGGCTCTGCTTTTTATCTTTCATTGCCGGTCAAAGCTGATAATGCTGCAAAGAAAAAGGAGGAAAAGAGAGAGATGAGTGTGCCACAGGCAGCCAATCCGGGCAAAACAATACTTGTTGTAGAGGATGACAGGGCCAGCACGGCTTATCTTAACAAGGTTCTGTCCTCAGCCGGATATAAGCTGCTTTTTGCCGTTAACGGCGAGGAGGCTGTAGCTATTTGCCGTGAAACACCGGGCATAGACCTGGTGCTGATGGATATAAAGATGCCGGTGCTGGATGGTTATGATGCAACACGTGAGATAAGGAAGTTTAATAAGGATGTGCCTGTTATTGCGCAGACAGCTTATGCCTTCTCCGGCGATTCAGAAAAAGCCCTTGAGGCAGGATGCAATGATTATATAGCAAAGCCTGTGAAAAAGGCCGACCTGCTGAAGATGATCAGTAAATATATCTGAACAATATCTGCAACAGCTATATCTGAAATCTGTGTGGAGCAGACATGTCTTACTATTTTTTCCGCCCTTTGAAGGAGTAAAGAAGCATCCGGGCAGAAACCCGGACTCCTTAGCCTGTTTTTTCCCACAGCGAGTCGGCAAACCATTCCCGGCTGTCTGTGAAATGTTTCAGCACCATGAAACCATTATCTTCAGCCAGCGATTCAATATCTTCAATACCGAATTTGCGGGAGCGCTCCATAAAGATGGTTTCCCACTTGCTGAACTTGAATATATCTCCCGTGCCTGCGAATTTCACCACCTGTTCGCTCAATGATACAAGGTAGCTTTTTACTTCGCCGCTGACGGGATTATAGGTGGTGTGGTGTTCAAAATTATCAGTGTTGAAGTCAGCCCCCAGCTCACGGTTAAGCCTCACCAGGAGGTTGAGGTTGAAACGGCGGGTATGCCCCTGCCTGTCGTTATATGCATCCATTATTATTCGGGGGGGCTTCTTAAGGTCATAGCCGATAATCACCCTGTCGCCATTGCTGCATACTGTGGCAAGCATGTCCAGGAAATTATTCATCTCACTGTCGGTGAAATTGCCGATATTGGATCCCAGGAATAATATCACTTTCCTCTTTTCTGAACTGCCTCTTATCTGGCTGTCCAGCTTAAAGAAGTCGCCCGTAAGAGCTTTTACCTCCAGCGATGGTAATTCCTGTGCCAGGCATTCTGTCAGGATATTATTTGCTTCTTCGCTTATGTCAACCGGAATATAAGTAAGGGCGGCATCTGAATCAAGCAGTGATCTTAGCAATACCCTGGTCTTCAATCCGTCTCCTGAGCCCAGTTCAATAAGATCGAATGACTGCCCTCCCTCCATAAGGGCCCCGGTTATATGCTCTTTTTGCTCCTCAAATATCTCCATCTCACAATCAGTGAGATAATATTCCGGCATATTCATTATATCACGGAAAATAGCACTTCCTTTATCATCGTAGAAGTACTTGGACATAAGGTGTTTAGGATTTGAGTAAAGACCTTTTACAGCATCTGTGGCTATTGAGGCGGGTATGGTTTTAGGGCTCATAAATAATACTATTATTTGTTATTTTTAATGCTGCTTCGCAGATTATACATCAGTTTCAAAAGGATTATCCGGATCACTGCTCCATTCAAACCAGCCACCGTCATACACTGACACCTCCGGCCATCCCATCAGCCAGGCATTGAACCATGCCTCGCTCCCGCGCCAGCCTGTGCCGCAATAGAATGCCAGGTGCTTATCCGGACTAATACCTGCATCCTGCCATATCTCATCTATCTCCCCGTATTCCCTGGTTGTATGGTCGAGGTTCCTGTAGTTCTCCATATGATAGGCATCGGTACCGCAGTCGGCAAATACCGCACCCGGAATCCTGCCTTTCGGCTCAATATAGTTATAACCGCTTACCTCACCCCTGTATTCGGGCAGGCTTCTTACGCATACCAGCTCACTGCCCGGCGATGCCAGCATCTGCCTGGCTTCTGCGGTGTCAACAAATAGCTCTGGCTTTGCCGGTATCTCCGCACCAAAGAATTTTGCCGGCTGCCTGGCTACGTCATCTTTTGAAATATCATAAGCGGCATCCTGCCACGACTGGAATCCGCCGTTCAGTACGCGTACATCCTTAACCCCTGCATACATCATTATAAGTGCCAGCCTAATTGCTCCTATGTCTCCCGCCGCACTGCCGGGAAAAGGATCATTATTGTCGGGCGACATGAATTTGCCGTAAAGGATAACGGTGGTGCCGGCAGTTATACCGTGCTCCTCAAGTGCTTTCTGCAGTTCTTGCGGCGTCCGCCTGTTCCATGATTCAGGCGACTCCAGTGCAAGGGTGTCCATATCTATAGCTCCCGGTATATGTCCGCCCAGGTAGGCATCCCTGTTGCGGTAGTGTGCATGAACAATGATAAAGCTGTCGTTATCATACTCGGGGAGACTTTCCCCTGATATAAGCGAATGAACCCATGAGGCCGGTACCAGCTTGTCATAGCGCTGCAAGCTTTCCAGCGGCAGCCTCTCATCCGGCAGCCACTCACCTGTAAAGCCGTTATATACAAAAACGGTATTATAACCGGCCTTGAGAAACCTTTCAGCTACATGTATGGCATCGTCACTGCAGTGGCCGTAAATAATAAGCCTGTCGTCCTGCTTAATACCCTTATTCCTTACAATCTCTATCCAGTCTATATAGCCTGTCCACTTTGAATGCAGGTTCCTGGCCCCGGGGATATGGCCTCCCCGGCTCTCATTGTGCAGGCGCCAGCCATTATATGCATCCGGACTCCTTACATCAATGATCCTCGTTGCCTTATCGCCTGTATATTCCAGAAATTCTTCTGTTGTAATAATATTAATTCCTTGTTGATGGTGGTTTTTCATTATGTATATCACTTACAGGTATTAAGATTCAGTTATTTCAACTCCTTTCCAGAATGCTACATGCTCTTTTATTTCTTTTGCCGCTTCTTTTGGCCGGTGATAAGACCAGGCAGCATCCTTGTTAACTCTGCCATCGACATTGATATCGTAATATGATGCCTCTCCTTTCCACGGGCATGTGGAACGTGTTTCACTGCTTACCAGGTACTCGCTGTTTACAGATCCTGGCGGGAAATAATGATTATTCTCCACTACTACTGTATTGTCACTTTCTGCTATTACCCTGTTATTCCATTTTGCTTTCATAATTGTATCTAATATAGTTAAAATGTTAATAATGCCCCTGTTATATAATATAATATTTAATAAAGACTATGCAAAAGGCGGACTTACTTGATCCTGTAATTATATAAACACACCAGGATAATGAATGTTCTTAAGCTGTATCCCTGAATGTGTTTATTACCTGTCTCCTGTAATGTGTCAGATAATTTATGATATAATCGCATTATTCCTGTAGGCTGACAAAAGAACAATGGCTTATTGCATTTAAAAATTCACTCATCAGTTGACTTCATTACTGAACTTATTCCGGAATTATCATGCCAGTTGCAAATAGTGATGTAAAAAATTATCAGCCTGTACTTTGTGTAATTAAAAAAAAAGTTGTAATTTGGTTTTACTGGTAATAATAACAGAATCTGCTGTGGTATGAATAGTCCCGCTAATCCCAAAAAAGGAAGCCCCGGACCTGTTTCAGAGGATGAGTTTATTGACGATATCTGGAAATATTGTGACAGGTGGTGCGAAAAATGCAAGTTTATTTCAGGCTGTCTCTCTTATGCCCTTACGCTAAAGTGCCAGAGTGCGGTTAATGATGACGGGCCGAGAGACCTGACTGGCAGTTTCACTGCCGGTGAATTAATGCGCAGGGAAATGGCAAGGGAATTGCCGGCTTTTGTGTTGGACGGTGCTGAAGAAGCTGTATCTCTTAATAACAGTTATTTTAAGGATCCACTTAGCAGTTATGCATGGAAAGTGTCATCCGGGATATACAACTGGCTTCATGCTATAATGGATGGCGGAGGCCAGGAAAGAGTTAAGCAGCTGAAAGCTGGTATGTCAGGGAAAATTGATTGCCTGGAAGCCCTTGATATTATTGATTATTACCTCTTCCTTTCTGTAGCCAGGCTGGAAAATGCAGTCAGGTCTTCATATGACAGAAAAATGACAAAATCCGGGCAGGAAAATGCAGTCAGGAGCCCGGGTGAAGGGATGAGAGCAGACCCCAGGCCGGCAGATAGCAATGGTTTGGCTAAGACGGCTGTATTATCCATCGAAAGGATCATGGAAGCCTGGGCTGTGATTATCAAGGAATACCCGGAGTATGAAGACTGCATACTTAATTTCCTTATAAAACTGTCAAGGGTGATAACAAAGACCGAGAAACGGTTTCCTGCTACCAGGAGTTTCATCCGGCCCGGACTTGATGATTGATTATTTATTTTGAAAAAAAACACTATCTTTAATCTTATAAAACAAATGGATGTTTGAATTTAAGGTGGATTCGGTGATATAAATAAGTTCTGGTCTTAAAGCCGGGGTTATCATTTAAAGCTCTCAGGCATGTTCATGCCTGAGTTAATCTTATTCTATATATTAATAAATATCTGTTACCGGGCTCTAATGGTGATATTGTTCCGGTTTACAGCAATAAAAATTTAAACATTATGAGTACAGATAGTAAATCAATTCACGAATTCGACTTTAATTTAATATGTGAATATTTCTCAGGTATAGAACGTCAGGGGCCAGGCAGCCCCGAAGTAACAATGAAAGCATCTGGCTTTATCGATAATCTTGGTGATAAATCCCGTGTAGCTGATATAGGTTGCGGTACAGGCGGCCAGACAATGATACTGGCACGGCATATACCCGGACAAATTACCGGAATCGATCTTTTCCCTGCGTTTATTGATATCTTCAACTCTGACGCAGCCCGGATGAACATCAGTGACAGAGTGAAGGGGATAGTCGGTTCAATGGATGATCTCCCCTTTCAGCAAGGGGAGTTAGACTTAATATGGTCGGAGGGAGCAATCTATAATATAGGCTTTGAAAGAGGTATAAATGATTGGCGGCAATTCCTGAAGAAAGGAGCTTGCATTGCTGTTACGGAGGTATCGTGGTTTACAAAGGAAAGACCTGCTGAGATAGAGCGTTTCTGGCAGGATGCTTATCCGGAGATAGATATAATATCTAACAAACAGGCCCAGATGGAAAACGCCGGGTATATACCTTTAGCATCTTTTATCCTGCCAGAGGATTGCTGGACGGATCATTTCTATCAGCCTCAGGTTAAGGCACAGAAAGCCTTCCTGCAAAAGTATGCAGGTAATAAAACTGCTGAAGAGTTTATAGCAAACCAGCAGCATGAGGCCCAATTATATCATAAGTATAAAGAATATTACGGCTACGTGTTCTATATAGGGAAAAAAAATTAAACGGTCAGGCAGGTATAAAACACTTCTGTCACCTGACTATATTAATCTAAGGAGCAACTGTAATATTTCTTTTTGCCATTTTGTTTTTGGCCGGCCCGTGGACTGATAATTAATTTTCCCAGGACTGGTGAAAGTGGAGGATTTTCCACCTGTCATCTGTCTTGACAAAAACATAAGTACCGCTTACCGGGTATTCATCGCTCATATTACCATCCTGATCTATTATGGAAAATGTGCCGGTGAAAACGTACAGGGCGCTCTCGGGTGTAAGTACAGCAATATGTTCATCCTCTATCTTGTAAGCTGTGCCTGACCTGCTGTCTTCTTTAGGCGCCCATGCTGTAAAGGCGCTTTCTTTATCCGGATAGAGAGTTATCATGTTAAGAGCCATTGCGGGTTCTTTTATCCATGCCACAGCAGAGGTGTCTATATATTTCTTAAATGTCATATTTATATTTTCGATGGTATTATTCTCTGCCAGCTTCATCATTTCCATGAAGTTAGTTCTGACCTTGTCTGCAATTTCCTGTCGCAGTTCCGGCGACATCTCTGTTCTTGAATTCACATTTTGACTTTTAGACGGGAAGACAAAACAAAATATCAGCAATAATGTATATAAATATCTCATAACGTAAGTTTTAGTTATTGTCAGCATTATAAATTTTTTTATTAAGTAAATAATTTAAACAATATACAGCTTTTAATATACGAAATAATATAATACCAGTCAATCAGCTTACACTTTCTTTTTTTTTAATACTTTTTTCTGCAGTAGCCAGTACCCGGGTATATTCCTGAGCGTCATATATAAAGAAAAGGTTAAGTGTTTTTCCATATAGGGACCAGGAGTGATGGACTGGCATGATCCTTTCCAGGGCTTCTTTGCGTAAATAGCAGACAGTCAGAATGTAGCAGCTTGATGCTTCTTCAGGTAACAATAAAAAAGCTGTTACCTTACCCTGAGAGCTTCCTGCTTTTCACGGGTATCTTAAAAACATACAGCTAATCAAACCGGCGAAGAATTTGTGCAAACCAGCCAGATGAGGCTCAATTATATCATGAGTATAAAGAATACTATGGCTATGTGTTCTGTACAGGGAAGAAGATTTAGTTTGTCCCGGCAGGAAGAATTTTCTCTTAAAAACATGATTACATTAATTGCCTTTTGTGATTGTGACCGGCCCTTTTCGAGTATTGGATACTGCGAAACCCTGATTGTATAAATTATATAATTACTAAGGTTTTGTGTGCCAGCTTTGGTAATTTTTTGCTATCTTTGGGTATAGTAACATTAAAATTTAAAGAATATGAAAAAAATTATCTTTCTCGCATTCGTAACACTTTTCACTTTGAGTGCATCAATGGTATTTGGAGAGGATCCGGATAAAAATACAGACACGGAAAAAACGACTGTAACCGAAGAAAAGGCAGTCTCCGAAGAAACTGAAACCACACTATCTGATAAAGAAGTTGACCGGATAACAGAACGTGTTGAAGAAATCCGCAATATGGATAAAAGCGACCTGACAGCTGACGAAAAGAGTGAGCTGAAAAAAGAGTTGAAGGATATGAAAAAAGATGTAAAGAAGAGAGATGGAGCTATTTACATCGGTGGAAGCACACTGCTTCTGATTATTATCCTGGTTATCTTATTAACTTAGTTAACATAACTTTATTGATTTATTTAAACTAACCTTATTGACTTAGTCAACGAAGTTAAAAATTTGTGTAACATTGTTTTGATGCTACAAAAAATTTTGTAATACCTTCTTTATTGTGTAATGCCGTATTTTTTGGTCTGCAGGATTTTTGTAACACTGTTGTAATGATGCACAAATTTTCTTCATTCAGTAAAGATGCCATATCACGTTTAATGAAGAAGATGGCAGTAATATGTTTGTTAGTTAACCGTTTGAAGATATCTCCCGGCACCCGGAGTGCCTGGAGCTTATTTTTTATTTGCATGCTTGCTGGCCCGTCATTCCAGGAAGCTTTTTCCCAGGATTATTTTCAACAGGAAGTGAATTATAAGATAAATGTTTCACTTAACGATACACTCCATGAACTACATGCATTCGGAAATATGGAGTATATCAACCATTCTCCTGATACGCTTCATTCCATTTATATTCACCTGTGGCCGAATGCATACTCGGACAATACAACTTATTTAGCCAGACAGGTATTCCGGGCCAACGGGAAGTCAGAGTTATTCGATGATCCTGAATTGAAGGGACTTATAGATTCACTGGATTTTAAAGTTAAAGGAAGGCAGGTTCGCTGGGACTTACTACCCGACCAGGATGACATATGCCGGGTTGAACTGAATGAGCCTTTGACACCAGGCGATACCATAGATATTGCCACACCCTTCCGTGTTAAGATCCCCAAAGGCGTAACATCCCGCCTGGGCCATATCGGTGAATCATACCAGATCTCACAGTGGTATCCCAAACCGGCAGTCTATGACCACGAGGGATGGCACCCGATGTCTTATCTTGACCAGGGTGAATTTTATTCGGAATTCGGATCTTTTGATGTCAGTATTACACTGCCCGATAATTATATTGTGGGAGCAAGCGGGAACCTGCAAAACCCTCAGGAGATTGAAATGCTTGAAAAACTTGCTGCCGATACCTCATGGATGGATTCTTCATACCTTAAAACAGTACCCTTCCCGTCATCATCAAAACAAAAGAAAACACTTCGCTATACCGCCCGTGAGGTGCATGATTTTGCCTGGTTTGCCGATAAACGGTTTAATGTAATAACAGGAAAAATAACCCTTCCAGGCTCCGGACGGGAGGTATCTACCCGCGTGATGTTTACCAACAGGCAGTCCAACCTCTGGAAGGATGCCCTGGATTACGTGAATGAGGCTATT
>JBKHBA010000059.1:0-11313 GCA_046542595.1 Bacteroidales bacterium
ATACATGCATTTATGAATTTCCCTCCCTTCCTTGAAGAATCGAGGCAGGCCATTATGGATGTAGGAAGCTTTATCGACAGTCTGTACCGTCAGGATATATGATTGCCGGCTGCCTGTAGTCCCCAATGTATTGTTTAGCATGTATAGTTTGAATAAAAATTTATAATATTGTCCTGTAATTAAATCCAAAAAACATAACTCATGAGAAGTACAATACTGCTTATATCTTTATTCTTTCTGGCTGTCTTTTATGGCTGTAACCCTGCCGAAAAGGCTGACCTTGTTATTCTTAACGGTAAGGTGGTGACTATTGACAGGGATAATCCCCGCGCCGAAGCCCTTGCCGTGATAGGTGAAAAGATAGTGGCTGTGGGTCGTTCATCCAGAATTGAAAAATATATAGATGAAAAGACAACTGAAGTGATAGATGCTGAAGGAAGACTTGTTATTCCGGGTTTCAACGATGCTCATGCTCATTTTGGCCCGGTAGATCCCGATTATATTGAGCTTAGATATACAAGCGATCCCTCTGTGATAACAGAGAAAGTAAAGGAGCAGGTCCAGAATTCAAAGCCCGGACAGCTTATAAGGGGCGGGCACTGGGAACATGAAATGTTTGTTACCGGTGAATGGCCCACAAAGGAACTCATTGATGAGGTGGCTCCTGATAACCCTGTTGTTCTGAGCAGGGCAGACGGGCATTCCGTACTGGTAAACAGTTACGTTATTGAAAATTCAGGCATAACAAAAGATACCCCTGATCCTTTTGGCGGTGAGATACAGCGCGATCCGCAGACAGGGGAACCTACAGGTATTTTCAAGGAGTCGGCAAAAAGTCTTCTCAGTTATGGGGCGGTAAAGGTTGAAATGTCTGAGGAAGAGAAGTCCCGGCGTGAATGGAAGGGATATCTGATGGCCATGGAAAAAGCAAGGAGCCTGGGTATTACCAGCATACAGATACCCGGGGGTGCCAGCTGGGATATGTATGAGAGACTTGAAAAAGAAGGTGAGCTGACCAGCAGGATAGATATAGGAGCTGTGCTGACTGCTGATGAACAGAAGCTGGCCGGCCTTAAGATACAGCGCGAAAAGTACCCGGCTGAAAACAACTGGATCAGGTTTGGGTATCTGAAAGGATTTATTGACGGAACACTGGGATCGGGTACGGCCCTGATGTTTGAACCTTTCAGTGATGAACCGGATAAGACCGGGCTGCCGCAGATGACATATGAAGAACTGGAAAAAAAGGTGCTGGCTGCGGATGCCGCCGGGTTCCAGGTGGGTATACATGCCATAGGCACAAAGGCCAATAACTGGATACTGGATGCATATGAGAAAGCACAGGAAGTGAATGGTGAGCGCGACAGCAGGCACAGGAGTGAGCATGCCCAGATACTGATACAGGAAGATATACCCCGTTTTGCCGAACTGGGAGTTATTGCTTCAATGCAGCCTACACACTGTATTACCGATAAGCGGTTTTGTGAAAAGAGGATAGGTCTTGAAAGAAGTAAAGGTGCGTATGCATGGAAATCACTTCTGGATACCGGTGCCCATATAGCTTTCGGAACAGACTATTCAGTGGAACCCCTTAACCCCATGGAAGGGCTGTATGCTGCCGTTACACGCAAGGACAGGCTGGGAGAGGACGGTGATGGCTGGTTACCTGAAGAGAAGTTGAGCATGGAGAAATCCATAGAACTTTATACTCTTGGATCAGCTTATGCACAGTTTATGGAAGACCGCAAAGGAATGATAAAACCGGGCTACCTGGCTGACATAGTTATATGCGACAGGGATCTTATGACAGTACCTGAGGAGGAGATAATGAAAACCACTGTCGATTATACAATAGTGGGAGGGAAGGTAGTCTATTCCAGTGAAAATTAAGGGCCTGGCATATTAGTGCGGGGAGTATAAATACTATTCTCCTGTCATTTGTTTTTTAAGTTTGATGATCATCTCTGCCACCCTCTTCCTGTACTGAAGTATGTCCGCAGGATCTTTTGTATAGGTCTTTCCGTCTGTGAACAGGCTGCCCTGCACCTGCAGCAGTTGCCCGGCCTCATCCAACAGCTTCCTGTCTGTATCACCCCCGTTGCTGATCATCTTCTCCAGGAGCACAAGGTATTCATAATCTTCAATACCCTGCCTGAGAAACTCCAGCCTTATTGATGGTACGGGTCCGGCAATATAAGTGCTTCTGTCAGTATTAGGATTTTTGTTGGGAGGGTAGAAGAACCTGCCGTCACCATTGCCCCAGTTTGTCTGTTTGCCGTAGGGCCAGCCATAACCCTGTACATAGGAGGCCGGTTCCTTCCATGGGTTCTGAAGGTAAGCTGTCGGTGATGCTGACCGTGATGTCCAGTAGTTGGTAGACCAGATAAGTATACCGTTAAGGTCCCAGGCATATGTAATCCACAGCCACATCCTGAGGTTTATGGCATCATGATCAATAAACTCACTGACCCATGGTGCTTTTGGTGCTGTGCAGAGGTATGACCAGTATTCCTGTCCCATGCTGTTTATCATTTTGACATCTTCCGGGTCAACCCTGTGAAAGATGGTGCAGGTAATATCGGTAACGTCCATGATACCCGGACCGGGATCATTCTCGGTAAGAAAGGTGTTGATTAGCGGTGCAGACCGCTTTATTGTCTCCATACCCTCCCTTACAAAGGGGTAGTCAAGCTGGGACGGTTCATCAAACCAGTATACATATTCCCTGCCCAGCCATCCTTTCTCATCAAGGTGCTTCTCCATCAGCCTGAGGTATTTGTCCATAAGGTGCTCATATACGGGACTCCCCTTGACAAAACCTTCAAAAACCCCCTCGTTCCTGCTGAAATAGGTGCCGCTGCCCATACCTTTAAGATAAAGCCTGAAGGAGTTAAAACCAAACTCATCCAGGTACCTCTCCCCGGCCTTATCAAAGTCTGTAAAATCGAGTTCAATATCCGTGTCACCGGGTTCAATCTCAAAATCGCCCTGGCTTATAAGATTCTCATTGCCGCCTGCCTCACTGAAGCTGATATTATCAATCCAGATAGTGCCTTTTTCCTCCCCTGCGGCCGTCCTGAAAACAGGGAATACTGAAAGCATTATATATGATACCTCATCACCGAAGGTTCCGGGTGTAAAAGACCTGCTTTCCCATGTGCTGTCACATTCAAATACTTCAAGCTTATTTTCAAAAACCAGCTTATCTCCTTTATTATCAAAGCCTTCCAGTAATATACAGTATTGTTGATCCTGGTCAGCTGCCTTCACATTCCATCTGAGATTATACCGTATGCCCTTATTGACAGGCATCATTCTCTTATATCGGGCAGGTATGTCTTCTGTGCGACTGTCATCTTCTATCATCAGTGAGTATTCGCCATTATATGAATTATCATAATCATAAATACCTCCTTCCCATTCCGGTCCGCTCACCTTCTCTGTTATCGGGTACAGGTAGAAAGGATCATAAGGTGCTATTTTGTATTTCCTGAACGACTGCATGTAAAGGTCAAATGTGTGCTTTATCTCAGCCTCCTTTCTGAGGTTATGATAGGCAGCTATCTTATCCACGCTCAGCCCGAATCCTGAGCGCAGGCTCGTTTCTTCAGGAAGTTCAAAGTCCCATACAGTAAGCCTTACCGGTATCTCTTTTTTCCATTCCCTGCTTTCTAATATCACTGAGCCATTATATGTGCCGGCGACTGTGCCTTCCGGGACGAACAGAGTTAACCAGATTGTGGTATTCTCTCCGCCGCGGACCTTAAGTGGACCATCAATGGCAGGCAGTGGATCAGGCCAGTAATCAGAATACCCGTAGCTATCGGTTGGTTTTGTGACTTTAACATATTCAAGCCTGCGTATTTCTATATTCTGTGCATCTACAGAATGCAGGCCTGATATAAGATCTGATACACTTATCCTGCAGGAGTCCAGCTTAGTTTCAGGCCTGATAACCAGCTGGAAGGGTTCGTATTCATTGGATGCAGACCAGAGGCTTATTGTATCATCGTGCCGGGTGGGTACAGGGGTGTCAAGCATAATCTTATAGGCTCCTTCACACCACCATACAGATATCTCCCCGTCCTTTACCAGGCTGGTTCCAAATCCCCCGCTGTCGAGGTGGTAAGGATCTGTTTTTTGCCCGTATATATGAGTTAAAGGAAAAAAAGATATAATCAAAAAAAGAAAAAAATGAACGCATAGCTCTCTCATGCCGGGCCTGTTTTTATTGTTTTACCGGCCTTAAAGTTAGCAATAAATGTTTCCTGTACTTATCTTCCGATACTTAAAAAAAACAGGTATTTTTAAGCAAAAATTAACCATATGAAGATCACATTAATAGGTTACGGCACAATGGGTAAAGAGGTGGAAGCTGCCGCATTGTTGAGAGGTCATGAGATTATACTCATAATTGATGAGAATAATGCTGATGATATGGATAAAGAAACCTTTAAACAGTCGGATGTGGCAATTGAATTCACCACTCCCGGAACAGCTTATAGAAATATTGAAAAATGCCTTAGCAGGGGAATCCCTGTTGTTTCAGGTACTACCGGCTGGACAGACAGGCTGGTGGAGGCTCAGAATCTGGCTTTGTCAAAAGGAGGATGCCTCTTATATGCATCCAATTTCAGTCTGGGTGTCAATATAATGTTTTATTTAAACAGGAAACTGGCAGAAATAATGAACGGACAGGATGCATACAATGTTAAGCTTGAAGAAACACACCATGTAAGGAAAAAAGATGCTCCCAGCGGCACTGCTAAAAGCCTGGCAGAGGATATTATAGGAGAATGTAAAAGATATGAGTCATGGATTTCTGGTAAACCTGTATCCGGAAAAGAATTAAGCATAAAATCGGTGAGGAAGGGAGATGTGCCCGGTACACACAGGGTGGAATGGAGTTCGGATATTGATGATATTATACTGGAGCACCGGGCGCATAACAGGAGGGGATTTGCACTTGGTGCGGTTTTTGCTGCTGAGTTCATTCAAAACCGGCAGGGTGTTTTTACAATGAAGGATCTGCTGGGTTTTTAATTTAAAACATTACTTTTGCCAGTCACATAATTTAAGAGATATGCTCAAAATAATACGCAACCGGTATTTTACATTTTCAGTAGTTGCACTGATTTATATATTATGGGTGATATGGGTAGGTAACTACTGGCTTCTTTTAGGCCTGCCGGTAATTTTCGATATATATATCACGAAAAAGGTAAACTGGTCATTCTGGAAAAAAAGGGAAGGGCCCAACAGTAGCTTTATTGAATGGCTTGATGCTTTGATCTTTGCCGTCATTGCTGTTACCCTTATTAATATTTTCCTTTTTCAGAATTACAGGATACCCACACCATCCATGGAGAAGTCACTCAGAGTGGGTGATCACCTTTTTGTAAGTAAGGTGGCTTATGGTCCGCGCCTGCCTAACACCCCCATTGCCTTTCCTTTTACCCAGCATACAATACCACTGATTAATGCCAGGTCCTGGTCCAATATTGTGCAGGCCAGGTATGAAAGATTAAAAGGTTTTGGAGATGTAGACCGATTTGATGTTGTGGTATTTAATTTTCCGGCTGGCGATACCGTTGTTCTGCAAAACCAGGTAACAGCCTATGACCAGATTCTCAGGTCGGAGGCTTCCAGTCTCGAGAACCATGATATTATGAGGGGTAACAGGGTCAGGACCAGGCAGGAATATTTTGCCATGGCACGTGAAGAAGTGAGGAAATCAAATGACGTTATATACAGGCCTGTGGACAGGCGTGAAAATTATGTTAAAAGATGCGTGGGCATACCGGGCGACACCATAAGTATAAAAGGAGCCGTGCTTTATGTTAATGGAGAAAGACATGAAGATATTGAAACACAGCAGTTAAATTACTGGGTGCGTACTGACGGTACCAGGATTAACCCCAGGGCTTTTGAAAGGCTGGATATTTATAAATCGGATCAGAATATGGTATCGGGTACAACCTATCTTATGCCACTGACCAGCTCAAATGCCGAAGTCATAAGTAATTTCCGGAATGTACAGGAAGTGAAAAAGAACCTCAGGAGGGAAGGGGAGTTTGGAGAGCATATATTCCCGCATAACCCGTATTATCCGTGGAATGAGGATTATTACGGTCCCCTGTGGATACCTGAGAAGGGAGCCACTGTAAAGCTTGATTCCAATAATATATCCATCTATAAAAGGATTATAGATGTATATGAAGATAATGATCTGACAGTTGAAGGAAACAGATTTATTATCAATGGTGAAGAGACTGACAGTTATACCTTTAAGATGGATTATTACTGGATGATGGGCGATAACCGTCATAATTCAGCTGACTCGCGTTTCTGGGGCTTTGTGCCTGAGGACCATGTTGTTGGTGAACCCAAATTTATATGGCTCTCCATTGACAAAGAGGCAAGCGGACTTAAGAAGATTCGTTTCAGACGCCTCTTTATGTCAATAAAGTAAACCGCGACGCTATGATATTATGCTGATCTGACAATGGTTTCCCTGCCGTCACTGTCAACCACCAGTTCAGCATGGTCTTCACTGACATCACCTTTCAGTATGGCAAGTGATATTTTATCTGTTATCTCTTTTTGTATCAGGCGCTTAAGAGGTCTTGCCCCGAACTGTATATCAAAGCCTTTATGCTGAAGATAATCTATACAGCTGTCGGTAAGGGATAGCTCAATATTCTGTTTGCTGAGAGTCTTCTTAAGCAATCGAAGCTGTATGTCAATAATATCCCTGATATCTTCCCTGGTAAGAGGCTTAAACATAATAAGCTCATCTATGCGGTTCAGGAATTCAGGCCTCATACTTTTTTTGAGTATTTCAAAAACCTGGTTTTTTGTATTTTCTATCACCTCTTCGGCATTCTCTTCGGTATAGTCCTCGAAATTCTCTCTTATCAGTTCAGACCCCAGGTTTGAGGTCATAATAACTATTGTGTTTTTAAAGTTGGCCACCCTTCCTTTATTGTCTGTAAGCCGGCCATCTTCGAGTACCTGGAGCAGTATATTAAAAGTATCGGGGTGTGCTTTCTCTATCTCATCAAGCAGGATTACGGAATAAGGTTTCCTCCTGACAGCCTCGGTCAGCTGTCCGCCTTCATCGTATCCTACGTACCCGGGAGGAGCACCAACCAGTCTGGATACAGCATGCCTCTCCTGGTATTCACTCATATCTATGCGTGTCATAAGAGACTCGTCATTAAAAAGGTATTCCGCCAGTGCCCTTGCCAGCTCTGTTTTACCTACTCCTGTTGTACCCATGAAAAGGAAGGAGCCTACGGGCCTGTTCTCGTCGGCAAGACCGGTCCGGCTTCTTCTTATCGCAGCAGCCACTGCATTTATTGCTTCCTCCTGGCCTACCACTCTCTTATGCAGTTCATCCTCTATCTTTAACAACTTCTCCTTTTCACTCTGCAGCATCCTGGTTACAGGTATACCGGTCCACCTCGAAATAATTTGCGCAATATCCTCGGATGTTATCTCTTCCCTTACCAGTCTCTTGCCTTCCTTTTCATAATCCTGCAGCTTCTCTATGGCCTTTTTCAGCTCTGCTTCGGCTTCAGGCAGCTGCCCGTACCTTATCTCGGCCACCTTACCAAGGTCACTTTCACGTTCGGCCTTTTCAGCCTGGTACCTGTAATCCTCAATCTTTTGTTTTATCTTCTGTATATCATTCACCACTGATTTTTCCTCTTCCCAGAGAGCAGTCAGTTGTTTTCTTTCGTCTTCCAGCTCTGCAAGCTGCCTGTTTCTTGCATCTACCTTTTCTTTGTCCTTTTCGCGCTTGAAAGCTACTTTTTCAATCTCCAGCTGCTGTATCTTCCTGTCCAATATATCCAGTTCTTCAGGCTTTGAATTCATTTCAATACGCAGGTGTGCAGCCGCTTCATCAATAAGGTCAATAGCCTTATCGGGAAGGAACCGGTCGCTGATATACCTTACTGATAACTGAACAGCCGAAACAATTGCCTCATCTTTGATGCGTATCTTGTGATAGCTCTCGTATCTTTCCTTTATACCCCTGAGTATTGATATGGCATCTTCCTCATCCGGTTCATCTATAAACACTTTCTGGAACCTTCTCTCAAGAGCCTTGTCTTTCTCGAAATATTTCTGATATTCATTCAGGGTTGTTGCCCCAACAGCACGAAGCTCACCTTTTGACAGGGCAGGTTTCAGTATGTTTGCAGCATCCATAGCTCCTTCTCCGCCGCCTCCGGCACCAACAAGTGTATGTATCTCATCAATGAAGAGTATGATATTGCCATCGGAGTGTACCACTTCCTTAATCACAGATTTAAGGCGCTCTTCAAACTCGCCTTTATATTTGGCACCTGCAATAAGGGCACCCATATCGAGTGAGAAAATATTCTTTTTCAGCAGGTCGTCCGGGGCATCACCGTTAACTATACGGAAAGCTATACCTTCGGCGATGGCTGTTTTACCAACGCCAGGTTCACCTACCAGTATAGGATTGTTTTTTGTCCTGCGTGCCAGTATCTGGAGTACACGCCTTATTTCTTCATCACGGCCTATCACCGGGTCAAGCTTGCCACTTCTTGCACTCTCGTTAAGGTTTATGGCATATCTGCCAAGTGCATTATATGTTTCTTCTGCTGTCTGGCTGTTGACATTACTGCCCTTCCGCAGTTCCTTCATTGCTGCCTTCAGGTCGGCTGCATTCATACCACTGTCTTTAAGCATGGACGCAGTACTGTCAGAACTGTTTATTATTCCTGCCAGAATATGTTCAATGGAAATATATTCATCACCTGATGATTCGGCTGATTTGCGAGCTGCTGCCAGGGCCCTGTTTGCAGTGTCAGATAAATAGACCTGTCCGCCACTGACCTTCGGATAAGAATTAATTATCTCATCCAGGGCCATACGTACGGCCTGCTCGTTAACAGAAAGCTTTTTAAATATATAGGGCATTATATTATCGTCCGTTTCCATTATGCCCTTTAACAGGTGCCCGCATTCAATGGCCTGGTTCTCCTTTTCCATGGCAAGCTGCTGGGCCCTTTGTATTGATTCCTGTGATTTTATGGTAAATTTATCGAACTGCATATATTAATTATTGTTTACAAAAATTATTGTTTACGAAAAGCTGCAGGCTATTATACTATAACCTGCAGCTTTGATTAATAAGTTACTTCTCTGATTTAACTGATTGCAATCTGCTTTGCAGGTTTGGGTTTTACCGCTTCACTTTTTGGAAGGGTTACATATAAAATACCATCCTTGTACCTGGCGCTTATCTTCTGATTGTCAATAATATTGTCCTCAATCTCAAAGCTCCTGCAGAAGGACTGGTAACTGAACTCCCTGCGGTTATACCACTCGTCCTCATTCTCATCCTGCTTTATCTCTGAAGAGATTGTCAGGCGTCCGTTATCATAATTAACGGAAAAATCATCTTTTTTCATGCCGGGTGCTGCCACCTCAATCATAAAATCGTTGTCTGTCTCTTTAATATTCACTGCCGGTACACTCGTGTTGGTAGATGAATAATTCAGGCTTGGCCTGTCAGATAATTCATTATCCCAGAAACGGTCCAGCATTGATGACGGAATAAAAGGAAATCTTGCTATAGTCATTTTTCTATCCTCCATTAATTTAATTATAAATTTTTGTTTTCTGCTTTTGAATTTTCAAATCCTGTGCCATTGTGGATGTTAGCCGGACGTGGCATAATGCTAAGAGCCAGTAATACATGGATATACATAAGAGGACCGGCCTGTATTGTGTGTTTCCGGAAATTTTAGTTACATGCCAATATGGCCGGTTACAATCCTTGCCAAACGCCAATATGACATGAATTAATATTGATATACTGTTACCTTCAGGGAACAGGCAAAAAGAGTCCGGTAATACGGGATTTTTCGTTTTCCTATCACCTGGTGATAAAAAAAAAAGGAGCTGTCTTTTTGAGACAGCCCCTTACAGGTTCTTTCGGAATATGTTAATAAATTATTTTACTTTTTCCACTATTGCTTTAAAAGCTTCAGGGTGGTTCATTGCCAGGTCTGCAAGTGTTTTCCTGTTCAGCGCAATTCCTTTCTTATTTATCTTGCCCATGAATTCAGAATAGCTCATATCATACTGTCTTGATGCGGCATTTATTCTCTGTATCCACAGTGCCCTGAAATTACCTTTTTTCTTTCTTCTGTCGCGGTACGAATACTGCAATCCCTTTTCCAGGGCATTTACTGCAATGGTATAGGCATTTTTTCTTCGGCCGAACTGACCTTTTGTTTGTTTCAGTACCTTCTTCCTTCTGTTTCTTGAAGCAACTGAATTAGTTGATCTTGGCATATCTCTAAAAAATTTTGAATGTCAGCGCTCCGTTATGGAGACTTTTCTGGCTGGGCATCCGGTTAATAAATGGTATACTTTCTCTCTTCTCTGCGTCAGCATTACTTTTTAGCCAGAAGAAGTTTTATATTCTTCTCATCCGTTTTATCAACAGTTCCGAAATAGGTAAGATTCCTTTTTCTCTTAGTTGATTTTTTTGTAAGGATATGGCTTTTGTACGCATGCTTGCGCTTTATCTTTCCCGAGCCGGTAAAAGAAAATCTTTTTTTAGCACCGGGATTCGTTTTCATTTTTGGCATTTCGTACTTTTTTTATATAATTTGAAAGAACCTATTTTTTCTTTTTTGGAGTGAAGGTTATTATCATTCTTTTGCCTTCAAGTCTTGGCATCTGCTCAACAACCCCGTAATCCTCAAGATCCTGGGCCAGTCTTAGCAATAATATTTCACCTTTCTCCTTAAATAATATTGATCGTCCCTTAAAGAACACGTAAGCTTTCACTTTGGCACCATCTTCAAGGAACTTAATTGCATGTTTCAATTTAAAGTTATAGTCATGATCATCTGTGTTAGGACCAAATCTTATTTCCTTTACCACCACTTTGGTAGTCTTGGCCTTTATTTCCTTCTGTTTCTTTTTTTGCTGATAAAGAAACTTTTGATAATCGGTTATCTTGCAAACAGGCGGATCAGCTTTTGGAGATATCTCTACCAGGTCAAGCTCCATTTCATCAGCCAGTTTAATGGCATCATTTATTGACATTACCTGTGGTTCTACATTATCGCCTACAACCCTTACTGCCCTGGCGGTAATGCGGTTATTGATCCTGTGAGGCATTCTGTCCTCACGTCTTCTTCTTGGCGGCATGTTTCTTCTTGGTCCTGCTATGGTTCGTTCCTCCTTACTTTAAATTATAATACTCTTTATTTCTATACTGTTCTATCCTTTTACCTGCAATTCTGTTTTAACCTGTTT
>JBKHBA010000060.1:0-11280 GCA_046542595.1 Bacteroidales bacterium
GATCGGCGTAGGCCTTGATAACAGCATCCTGCACATCAGAAGGAACCTGGACATATTCTGCAAATGTCATTGTAAACATTGCCCTTCCGCCTGTTATGGAGCTGAGTGCTGTAGAATACTTATTCATTTCAGCCAGCGGCACCCTGGCATTAACTTTCTCGAAGCCCTTCTCGCTTTCCATCCCCAGCACCATGCCCCTTCTGCCCTGCAGGTCGCTTATAACATCACCCATACGGTCAGACGGAACCATTATCTCAACATCATATACTGGCTCAAGTATTTTAGGGCCGGCATTCCTGAAGGCATTACTGAAAGCATTCCTTCCTGCCAGCTTAAAAGATATCTCATTTGAGTCAACAGGATGCATCTTGCCGTCGTATACATAAACCCTTATGTCACGTGCATAGGAACCCGTCAGCGGACCCTCTTCCATTTTTTCCATTAAACCTTTCAGTATGGCCGGCATAAACCTTCCGTCAATGGATCCTCCCACTATGCAGTTTACAAATTCGAGCACCCCGCCCCATGGCAGTTTATGCTGGTCTTTGTCGCGTATAGAAAGCTTAAACTCCTTGCCGTTAACTTTCATGGCCGGATTGGGTTCAGAGCCTTCCTTATAGGGTTCAATTATCATATGCACCTCGCCAAACTGGCCTGCGCCACCCGACTGTTTTTTATGCCTGTAGTCGGCCTGTGCCGCTTTGGTTATTGTTTCGCGGTAAGGTATCTTGGGAGCATAGAACTCCGTTTCAATCTTAAATACATTATCGAGATGCCATTTGAGTATATTAAGGTGGTATTCGCCCTGTCCGTGAAGTATTATCTGTTTCAGCTCTTTTGAATACTCAACCAGTATTGTCGGATCTTCCTGGTGCATCCTGCTGAGGGCTTCGCCCAGCTTTTCGTCATCTCCCTCACTCAAAGGCCTGACAGCCGTGCGGTATTTTGGCTCGGGAAATTTAACAGGCGGGAATTTATGATTGCCCTGGCTGTTAAGTGTATGGTTCGTTTTGGTGTTCTTAAGCTTTACCACTGCACCTATATCACCGGCCACCAGTTCTGATACCTTAATCCTGTTCTTACCGGCACTGATATAGAGCTGGGACAGTCTTTCCTTTGTGCTGTTATTGGCATTTACAACATCAAGGTTTTCAGTAACCCTGCCCGAGATAACCTTAAAGAAGTTCACTTCTCCTATATGCTCTTCCAGTGAAGATTTGAAAACAAACAGTGAGCATGGTCCTTCCGGATCAAAATCAATTGTTTCGCCACCCTCGGTTGTCCAGCCCGGCATATCCGAAGCAAGGGGGGCAACATTAGATATAAATTCAGTTACCCGGTCAACACCTATATTCTTTTTGGCGGCTGAACAAAACACGGGGTATATGCCATTTTGCATAAGGCCTGTCTTTATACCGCTCCTCATCTCGTCTTCTGTCAGGGTATCATTCTCAAAGAAAGTCTCCATCAGGGTCTCATCATTCTCGGCAGCTTTTTCTATCAGCTCCGACTGCAGGTCTGCTGCTTTATCAGCATATTCTGCAGGTATATCCACTTCTTCATACCTGCCGCCGTCAGCCTTATATTTAAGCATCTTCATCTTTATCACATCGATGATGGAGTCAAATTTTTCACCTTCATTCACTGGAAACTGCACAAGAGTCACATTGCTGCCAAGCCTGTCTTTGAGCATCTCCACCGATTTGTCAAAATTTGTCTTTTCATGATCAAGCCCGTTAATGCATATAATAACCGGCTTGTTCATATTTCTGGCATGACGGAAATGTATCTCCGTGCCCACCTCAACGCCATTCTGCACATTAATCATCAGCACACTCGATTCCACAGCATATAGTGAAGAAATCACGTTGCCTGAAAAATCGTCAAGGCCGGGTGTATCAAGAATATTGATCTTTTTATCATCATACTCAGTATGCAGTACAGATGAGAAAATAGAATTCTCATTCTCATGTTCTATAGGTCTGTAGTCAGATGCTGTATTCTTGCTTTCCACAGCACCTCTTCTTTCAATAATTCCCCCGTTAAAAAGCATGGCCTCGGCAAAAGTTGTTTTGCCTGAGCCCGAATTACCAAGTAGTGCTACTGACTTTATCTGTCCGGCTTGATATTTTTTCATCCCTTGAATTTATTTTTATTATACAATATATATTATACAGGTTTTGAGCGCCCAAAGATAGAAAAAACTTTTTAAAATATCAGAAAGGCCGACTGCCCATTATTTTTAACTATCATGTATTTTTTACCTTAAACACTTGCACAGTAAAAAAATAATATCTTACTTTGCGCCCGGTTTTAGACCCAGGAGTACCGGTGGTCTCCTCCTTAAAGTAAGTGAATAAAAAATATTCTCAGGGAGACGGTCGGGAAGGAACCTGTAAATAACTTACGTTTATCAGGTATAATTAAAAGAGAAGAAACCGCATAAACTGTCGCAACAGTGGCAGGCAGGGATTTTTACCCTGTATGACGAAGAATATTTGTTTTTACAGTTTAATATAAACAATTGTATTTATGCCAACAATACAACAATTAGTCAGAAAGGGCAGAAAAAGGCTGGTGGAGAAAAGCAAGGCCCCGGCACTTGATTCATGCCCGCAGAGACGTGGCGTTTGTGTACGGGTATACACGACCACACCAAAGAAACCGAATTCAGCTATGCGTAAGGTGGCCAGGGTAAGGCTGACAAATGGCAAAGAGGTTAATGCTTATATTCCTGGTGAAGGACATAACCTCCAGGAGCACTCGATAGTGTTAATAAGGGGTGGAAGGGTGAAAGACCTGCCAGGTGTCAGATATCACCTGATAAGAGGTGCACTTGATACATCAGGTGTTGAAGGCCGCACGCAGAGACGCTCGAAATATGGCGCCAAAAAGCCAAAGAATTAGTTGTTAACAATGTAAGGAGTTAGATAATGAGAAAATCAAGACCAAAAAAGAGGATCATTCTTCCTGATCCAAAGTATAATGACCCTTATGTAACCAGGTTTGTGAACAATCTGATGCTCAGTGGTAAGAAGAATCTCGCATTTACGATATTCTATGATGCTCTGGACATTGTTGAAGGGAAGCTGAAAGATGAGGAGAAGAGTCCGCTCGAGATATGGAAGCAGGCCCTTGATAATATTACCCCCCAGGTTGAGGTGAAGAGCCGCAGGGTTGGAGGTGCAACATTCCAGGTACCCATGGAGGTGCGGGGTGACAGAAAGATCAGCATCAGTATGAAGAACCTTATTTTCTTTGCCCGCAAAAGACCCGGTAAAAATATGGCCGACAGGCTGGCCGCCGAGGTTATTGCAGCATACAAGGGTGAAGGAGGAGCATTTAAAAGAAAAGAAGATACTCACCGGATGGCTGAAGCGAATAAGGCTTTTGCCCATTTCCGGTTTTAGACAGGAGAAAGTATTTTTATGAATAGTAATCTCGAATATACACGCAATATTGGCATAATGGCTCACATTGATGCCGGTAAGACCACTACAACAGAAAGAATTCTGTTTTATACAGGTCGTACCCATCGCCTTGGTGAGGTTCATGATGGCAATGCTCAGATGGACTGGATGGTCCAGGAGCAGGAAAGGGGTATTACTATTACATCCGCGGCCACCACTGCTTTCTGGAAATACCGCGATAAGGATTTTAAGGTCAATATTATTGATACACCCGGACATGTGGATTTTACCGTTGAGGTAGAACGTTCACTGCGGGTGCTTGACGGTGCTATTGCCGTTTTTTGTGCCGTAGGAGGAGTTGAACCGCAGTCAGAGACGGTATGGAGGCAGGCTGACAGGTACGGTGTACCGAAGATAGCTTTTGTGAATAAGATGGACCGTGTGGGCGCCGACTTCTTATCCGTTGTTGATGAGTTAAAGGATAAACTGGGAGCAAATGCAGTGCCCGTGCAGATACCAATGGGTTCAGGCGATGATTTTACCGGTGTTATTGATCTTATAGAAAATAAAGCCGTGGTGTGGTACGCCGATGAGACTCTTGGCACAAGGTATGAGTTACATGATATACCCGATGAATTAAAAGAGGAGGCTGAAGAATGGAGGGTTAAGCTTATAGAGGCGGTGGCGGAGACTGATGATACACTGATGGAAAGATATTTTGAAGATCCTGATTCGATTACAAGTGAAGATATGCTTTCAGTGATGCGCAAATCAACCATCAGCGGGCATGCCGTTCCCGTATTATGCGGATCAGCCTTTAAAAATAAAGGGATTCAGAGATTGCTTGATGCTGTTATCTCTTATCTGCCTTCACCGCTGGAGGTGGGAGGTGTAACAGGCATTAATCCTAAAAATAATGAAGAAGAAATCAGGATGCCTGATGTAAAGGAGCCAATGGCTGCACTGGCATTCAAGATAGCAACAGATCCTTTCGTAGGCCGCCTGGCTTTCCTGCGTGTTTACTCGGGCGAGTTGAAGACAGGCGACATGGTGCTTAATATGCGCACCGGCAAGAGGGAAAGGATCAACCGCCTGTTCCAGATGCACGCAAACAAACAGAATCCCAAGGAGAGTATCTCTGCCGGCGACATCTGTGCTGCAGTAGGGTTTAAAGACCTTAAAACAGGTGATACACTGTGCGCGATCCACAAGCCAATATGGCTTGAATCTATGGAGTTTCCCGAACCGGTTATCGGAATAGCCGTGGAGCCCAAAACACAGGCTGATGTCGACAAGCTCGGCATGGCACTGGGTAAGCTGGCAGAGGAAGATCCTACATTCCAGGTGAAAACCGATGAAGATAGCGGGCAAACCGTTATCAGTGGCATGGGTGAATTGCACCTGGAAATATTAGTTGACCGTCTGAAAAGAGAGTTCAAGGTTGAATGTAACCAGGGACAACCACAGGTTGCATACAAGGAAGCACTTACTACTCCTGCTGAGCATCGCGAGGTGTTTAAAAAGCAGACAGGAGGAAGGGGTAAATTTGCTGATATAGAGGTTGAAATAATGCCTGTTGAAGAGGAATTTGCCGGGCTTCAGTTTATCGATAAGGTTAAAGGTGGTAATGTTCCGCGGGAATTTATACCATCAGTGGAAAAAGGTTTCAGGACAGCCATGTTAAATGGCCCGCTTGCCGGTTTTCCGATCTATAACCTTAAAGTTGTACTCAAAGACGGTTCATACCATCCGGTTGACTCCGATGCACTGTCATTTGAAATTGTTGCGCGCCAGGCGCTCAGAAACGCCGCGCATAAATGCAGGCCAGTACTTCTCGAACCAATCATGAAAGCAGAAGTGGTTACACCAGAGGAATACGTAGGCGATGTGGTAAGCGATTTCAACAGGAGAAGAGGTAAGGTGGAAGGTATGGAATCGAAAGCAGGTTCAAGGGTTATAAAAGCAAAAGTGCCGCTGGCAGAAAACTTCGGTTATGTTACTGTACTCAGAACCCTCACTTCAGGAAGAGCTACTTCAACTATGGAGTTCTCGCATTATGAGGAAGTACCTGCAGATATCTCAAAAAAGATTATAGAACAAATTAAAGGAAAATTCTATTAACGATGAGTCAGAAAATTCGTATTAAACTGAAATCTTATGATCATAACCTTGTGGATAAATCCGCAGAGAAGATCGTTAAGACGGTAAAATCTACTGGTGCTGTTGTTAGTGGCCCTATACCGCTGCCAACGCATAAAAGGGTGTTTACCATACTGAGGTCGACATTCGTGAACAAGAAGTCGAGAGAGCAGTTCCAGCTGTCCAACTATAAAAGACTGCTGGATATTTACAGCTCGACACCAAAGACAATCGATGCTTTGATGAAGCTCGAGTTGCCCAGTGGGGTGGAAGTAGAAATAAAAGTGTGAAACCAGTAAAGATTAAACTAAAATGCAGGGATTAATAGGCAAAAAAGTAGGGATGACTTCCGTTTTTGATGAAAACGGAATGAATATTCCATGCACAGTGATCGAAGCCGGCCCTTGTGTTGTTACCCAGATCAAAACCAAAGATAAAGACGGTTACAATGCATTGCAACTGGGCTATGACGACAAGAAGGAAAAGAACAGTACAAAGGCTGAAATAGGTCATTTTAAGAAGGCAAATACAGGACCCAAAAGAATGATTGTTGAATTTACCGGTTTCCCGGAAGGAGAATTTAAGACCGGGGATGTGCTTGATGTGGATCTTTTTAATAATGACACCTGGCTGGATGTCAGGGGATGGTCTAAAGGCAAAGGCTTCCAGGGTGTGGTTAAAAGACACGGATTCAGGGGAGTGGGTGATAAAACACACGGTCAGCATAACCGTGAGAGAGCACCCGGTTCACTGGGCGCTTCATCATACCCTTCAAGAGTGTTTAAGGGGATGAGAATGGGCGGACGTACCGGTAACGATAAGGTGATGGCTATCAGTCTCAGGGTGATGAAGCTCCTGCCTGATAGTAATTTGTTGATAGTTAAAGGATCGGTTCCAGGTCCTAAAGGTGGTTACTTAATAATTACAAAGTAATGGAAATAGCAGTATTTGATATAGAAGGTAAAGATACCGGAAGGAAAATAAGTCTCGACAACTCAATATTTGACATTGAGCCGAATGACCATGCTATATACCTCGATACAAAGCAGTATATGGCAAATGTGAGACAGGGAACACATAAGACCAAGGAAAGAAGTGAAATAACAGGCAGTACACGTAAGATCAAAAGACAGAAGGGAACAGGTACTGCCCGTTTTGGTGATATAAAGAATCCCATATTCAGGGGTGGCGGACGTGCTTTTGGTCCGAGACCAAGGTTCTATGGCTTTAAGCTTAATAAGAAGATGAAGCAGCTGGCCAGGAAATCAGCCCTTACCCATAAGGCAAGGTCCAAAAGCATTATTGTTCTTGAGGACTTTAATTTTGAAGCCCCAAAGACAAGAGAACTTGCCCGGCTGGAAACAAACCTGAATATCAGGGACAAAAAATCACTGATAGTTTTTCCGAAACAAAATAAAAATGTATATTTGTCATCTCGAAATTTGAAGGGTGTTGATGTTGTAACTAGCGATGAGTTAAACACTTACATCATTACAAAAGCCTCAGTACTCATACTTATAGAGAGCGCAGTTGACGTTTTGCATTCAACTTTTAAAAATTAGAAAACTTTTAGTAATGGATATTTTACTGAAGCCGATTGTAACAGAAAAGATGACTGACCAGAGTGAGAAATTTAATCGCTATGGCTTCATCGTTGCAAAGGATGCAAATAAGATACAGATAAAGAATGCTGTTGAAGAAATGTATGGAGTAACCGTTGACTCGGTTAAAACAATGGTTTATCACAGCAAGAAAAAGGTGCGCTATACCAAGTCGGGTATAATGTCCGGTAGAACACCTGTATATAAAAAGGCTATCATAACGGTGGCTGAAGGAGATACGATTGATTTCTATAGCAATATATAACAGATTATGGCAGTTAGAAAGATAAAACCTGTAACACCAGGTCAGAGACACAAAATAATAAGTGCCCGCGAGACAATAACGGGCAAGGAGCCCGAAAAGTCATTGCTTAGTCCCATTAAAAAAAGCGGAGGAAGGAATAAAAGCGGGCGCATGACCGTGCGATACCTCGGTGGGGGACATAAAAGAAGGTACCGTGTCATAGACTTCCGTCGTGATAAAGACGGGAGTCAGGCAAAGGTGAAGACAATTGAATATGATCCGAACCGTTCGGCAAGGATAGCCCTGCTTTATTATGAGGATGGTGAAAAGAGGTATATCCTTGCACCCCAGGGACTGAAGGTTGATGATACCGTTGTTTCAGGTACGGGTATTGCGCCGGAACTGGGAAATGCATTGCCCTTATCGGATCTGCCCCTGGGAACTATTATTCATAATATTGAGCTCAAGCCGGGTAAAGGCGGTGCAATGGCAAGAAGTGCAGGATCATATGCACAGCTTGTTGCACGTGAAGGTAAATATGTTACTGTTAAACTGCCTTCGGGTGAGACAAGGATGGTGCTGGCAAAATGCAGGGCTACCGTTGGTAGTGTATCCAACCCTGACCATTCCCTGGAGATATCAGGTAAGGCAGGCCGCAGCAGGTGGAAGGGGCGCAGGCCCAGGACAAGGGGTGTGGCAATGAACCCTGTTGATCACCCGATGGGTGGAGGTGAAGGACGCGCCTCAGGTGGACACCCGCGCTCACGTACCGGACTGCCGGCAAAAGGGTATAAGACAAGGAGTCCGAAGAAATACTCCGATAAGTATATCATTGAAAGAAGGAAAAAATAATTGAGATAATATGAGCAGATCTATTAAAAAAGGACCGTTTATTGACTTTAAGCTCGAGCAGCGGGTGATGAAGATGAACGACTCAGGGAAAAAGACAGTTATTAAAACATGGTCGCGCCGGTCAATGATATCACCGGATTTCGTAGGACATACAATTGCTGTTCATAACGGTAATAAATTCATTCCTGTTTATGTGACTGAAAATATGGTAGGCCATAAACTGGGAGAATTTGCTCCTACCCGTACTTTCAGGGGACATGGTGGAAGACAGAGATAAAAATATTTTAACGATTAAGATAAAATCTTGACAAATGGGTGCAAGAAAAAGAATTTCAGCTGAGAAGCGTAAAGAGGAAAAACTGAAAACATACCAGGCAGTTTTGAGAAACTGCCCTACTTCCCCGCGGAAAATGAGGCTGGTAACGGATATGATAAAAGGTATGGAGGTTAACAGGGCTCTTGATGTGCTTAAATACAGCTCAAAAGAAGCATCACGCGCCGTTGAAAAACTTCTCCTCTCCGCTATAGCAAACTGGCAGGCTAAGAATGAAGGAGTGCGTATTGAAGAAAGCCAGCTTTTTGTAAAAGAGGCTTTCGTGAACCAGGGACGTACACTTAAAAGACTTCAGACAGCCCCGCAGGGCAGGGCACACAGGATAAGGAAAAGATCCAATCATGTCACCCTTATTATCGATAGTTTAAACAAGGAAGAAATAGAAAATACATCAAACTGAAATAGATGGGACAAAAAGTAAATCCGATAAGTAACAGGCTTGGCATAATAAAAGGCTGGGATTCGAACTGGTATGGTGGTAATGACTTTTCCTCCAAGCTGGTGGAGGATTCAAAAATCAGGGAATACCTTAACGCCAGGCTGGCAAAGGCAAGTATCTCCAAGATAATGATTGAGAGAACACTGAAGCTTATTACTGTTACCGTAAATACCGCGCGTCCGGGTATCATTATAGGTAAAGGCGGCCAGGAAGTTGATAAACTGAAAGAGGAATTGAAGAATATCACAAATAAAGAGGTGCAGATAAATATCTTTGAAGTTAAGCGCCCTGAACTTAATGCCACCATCGTTGCCAATAATATAGCACGACAGGTGGAAGGTAAAATATCCTACAGGCGTGCTATAAAGATGTCTATTGCCTCAACAATGAGAATGGGCGCCGAAGGAGTGAAGATACTTATATCCGGCAGGCTGGGCGGAGCCGAGATGGCAAGAAGCGAGAGCTATAAGGAAGGGCGTATACCACTTCATACTTTCAGGGCTGATATTGATTATGCACTGGCCGAAGCACTGACCAAGGTAGGTCTGGTAGGTATCAAGGTATGGATATGTAACGGTGAGGTCTTTGGTAAGCGCGACCTGTCTCCTGATGTAGCAATGAAAAGCCAGAAACCAGCCAGGGGAGGATCAGGAATGAGGAAAAGAAAAAAGTAAATACAGGATTTTAAGATTTTAAGATAAGAGAAATGTTACAACCTAAAAAGACAAAATACAGAAGGCGCCAGAAAGGAAAGATGAAAGGGAATGCACAGCGGGGTAACCAGCTTGCCTTCGGTTCATTCGGTATTAAAGCCCTTGAAGCCTCATGGATCACCGGCAGACAGATAGAGGCAGCACGCCAGGCAGTTACGCGTCATATGAAACGTGAAGGCCAGCTGTGGATACGTATCTTCCCTGATAAACCCATAACAAAGAAACCTGCCGAGGTAAGAATGGGTAAAGGAAAAGGTGCTCCTGAAGGATTTGTAGCACCCGTTACCCCGGGCAGGATAATACTGGAATGTGAGGGAGTACCTTATGAAGTGGCCAGGGAAGCTATGAAGCTGGGGGCACAGAAACTGCCCATAACAACAAAGTTCATAGTAAGGAATGATTACGTTCACGATTAACGAGTTAAGACATGAAAACTTCAGAAATAAGGCAATTTTCAACCCAGGAGATCCTGGAGCGGATAGATAACGAGAGAACATCTCTTACCCGCATGAAGCTGAACCACGCAATTTCACCCCTTGATAATCCGAATAAGATTAAGCAGACAAGAGGCAATATTGCAAGGTTGCTGACAGAACTGCGCACAAGAGAGTTGAATGAACAACAAAATAGCTAGTGTCAACAATGGAAAGAAATACAAGAAAAGAACGTACAGGTATAGTCGTCAGCAATAAGATGGACAAGTCAATTACCGTTGCTGTGAAAAGAAAGGTCAAGCATCCGATTTATGGCAAGTTCATAAATAAGACCAAAAAATTTCTTGCGCATGACCAGGAAAATACCTGCAACATTGGTGATACAGTGCGCATAATGGAAACCAGGCCAATGAGCAAAAGAAAGTCCTGGAGGTTAATTGAAGTAATCGAAAGAGCTAAGTAATTATGGTACAACAGGAAAGTAGACTATCTGTAGCCGATAATACAGGCGCCAAAGAAGTGCTGGTAATACGGGTGCTTGGAGGAAGCGGAAAAAAATATGCTTCCATAGGTGATAAAGTGGTAATAACAGTGAAAAGTGCTATACCTGCAGGAGAGGCAAAAAAGGGTATGGTGACAAAAGCTGTTGTGGTGAGAACAAAAAAGGAAATACGCAGGGCCGATGGTTCCTATATCCGTTTCGATGATAATGCCGTAGTATTGCTGAACGCAGTGGATGAGGTGCGCGGTACACGTATTTTCGGACCGGTAGCCAGGGAGCTGCGTGATAAATATATGAAGATTGTATCATTGGCACCTGAAGTGTTATAAGAAAAATTAAGCGATGCAAGAAAAATTACATATCAAAAAAGGTGATACCGTGGTTGTTATATCAGGAGAATCAAAAGGACAACGCGGACGAATCCTGGAGGTCAACAGGGTTAAGAAAAGAGCTATTGTGGAGGGCGTGAATATGGTATCAAAGCATACCAAGCCAAATGCCGAGAGTCCCCAGGGTGGTATAATAAAGAAAGAAGCTACCATACATATATCAAATCTTATGCTGGTAGATCCGTCTTCCGGCGATGGTACACGCCTCGGACGGAAATTAAAT
>JBKHBA010000061.1:0-11180 GCA_046542595.1 Bacteroidales bacterium
TTTTTTAATGGTAAGTTCCATGTGGCCAATAAAATAAATAAAATATAATCACATGAATATAAGAATTAATTATGAGTCTTCCAAGCAAAGAAAAATTAACGGTAGCTACACATACTGCTGTTGCATCCGATAATAACACTATGTAAATGGAATTCATACTATTATTTACCATGCTGCTGCACCCTGGCAGAAACAATGATATTACGTCCACTATCATAATATGGGCATATGCCATATGACATAAATAATTAAGCTGAAAAGCCGTAGTGATTATGTATATTCACGGCTCACCAATACAGGAAAAAATGAAAACCAGGGCAGCTGTTGTATACGGGATAAATAAAGGGTTTGAGATAGAGGAACTGAATATTGATCCGCCAAAGGAAAAGGAATTGCTTATAAAGGTCATGGTGGCGGGGATATGTCATAGCGACTGGAACTTTGTTACCGGCGACTCCCTGTTTAATATGCCCGTTGTACTCGGACATGAGGGATCAGGAATAGTGATGGAGACAGGTACGGGAATAACAAAATTCAAAAAAGGCGACAGGGTGGTCTTCAATTCGGCACCCAACTGCGGCAACTGCTTTGATTGCAGCCATGACAGGCCGAGTATCTGCGGCACGTATACAGGTCCCACCTGGGAAGGTGTTATGTTTGACGGTACAACAAGGTTCAGCAATGCAAAAGGAGAAAAGATATACCAGCTGTCATCCGTCGGATGTTTTGCCGAACATATTATCCTGCCTGAGGACTGCGCCGTTCCGCTGATGGATACCACTCCCTACGAGGTGGGAGCAATACTGGGTTGCGCGGTAACAACGGGTGTGGGCTCGGTTATCAATACAGCCGATGTAAGGGAAAAGGCCAGTGCACTGGTATTCGGAATAGGCGGTGTGGGAGCCAATGTACTAATGGGACTGAAAATGAGGAATGCCTCCAGGGTGATAGCGGTAGACAAAAACCCGGACAAGGAGCAATTTGCAAGAGAGATGGGAGCAACAGATTTTTTTGTCTTCAGTGAAGAAGATATCCCTGCCATAAAAAAGCTCAGTGAAGAGATAAAGATAGACTATGTTTTTGAGGCAGCAGGCGACACCCTGTCGCAGGAAGTGGCTGTTGAATGTGCAAGACCGGGAGGAATGATAGCCCTCATTGGCATACCTCCTGTAAAATCACATACAAGGATCAATGCCGCCTCGGTAACGCGGCAGGAGAAAACAATCAGGGGATGTTATTACGGAACTAATAATACTGTGGATGACCTGAACAGGTATGAACATCTGTATAAAGATAAGGAACTGGACCTTGACAGCCTTATATCAAATGTGTACAGCCTGGATGAGATAAACGAAGCCTATGCCAACCTTCTTAAAGGAAAACACCTCAGGGGAGTGATCGTTTTTGATTCAGAAAAAGAATAAAGCATATCAGTCCTGCTCTTCATTCACTTCTTTTATTTCTATCCTTACCGCATGGTCTTTGGGTAAAATATCATGCTCATACATTTCAGCATATTGCTGGGTTATCTCGGCCCCGAAAAAGAAAACAATAGAAGAGTAAAAGATCCATATCAGAATAATCACAAGAGAGCCGGCTGCCCCATACATAACACCAATATTGGTTGACCCGATCGCAAAACCAATTAACCACTTGCCCGCAGTGAACAGGACAGCAGTGATAAGTGCCCCCACCCATGTCTCCTTCCACTTGATCACAGCATCAGGCAAATATTTGAATATCATGGCAAAAATAAAGGTTACAACCGCGAAGGAGATAATAATATTGATTACCTCCATCAGGTTTAAAGTAACAGAGGGTAATAACTCTGCCAGGTAATCTCCGAGTAAAGCCAGTGCCGTATCCACCAGCAGGGATATAAGCATAATAAAACCAAAGCTCAAAATAAATGCGAGCGATATAAGCCTGTCTTTCAAAAACTTAAGGAAGCTGTTTGATGGCTTGGCCCGTATTCTCCAGATATAGTTTAGTGAGCGCTGCAGTACAGTGAAAAAAGTCGTTGAGGCAAACAGAAAGATGACAATACCGATAACGGTGCCGGTAATATTTCTACTTGTTCCCTTAAAATTTGATACAAGATCCTTAATATAATCCTTACCCTGTTCCCCTATCAGGTTCTGTATCTCAACAAATATCTTCTCCTGTATGCTCTCCTGGTCGAGTAAAATACCTAAAACAGAAACAAGAATGATTATTATCGGAGCCATGGCAAATACAGCAAAATAAGCAGTGGTGCCGGCAAGCCTGACAGGATTATCCTCTTTATATTTTTTTGCTGAATTTTTCAGCAGCAAAAAAATCCGTTTAATTCTTTTTTTCATAGTGATCTGATTATTTTTTATCCCTGCACTAATTAATCCATAATTCTTCTGTTGATCGAAAATGCTGCCAAAAACACTTAGCTGCAATGTCTGTTGATCGAAAATGCTGCCAAAAAACACTTAGCTGCAATGTCTGTTGATCGAAAATGCTGCCAAAAAACACCAGTATTATGTACATCCTGCATTTTCCTGCCTTAAGGTCTTGCCTTAGTGTTTGTTGCAGGACATAAATTTTCACCAGATGCCAGGACAGCTAAATCATATTAGCCTGTATTATGTTGTAATATATACTCAAAATGTGGAAAACAGAGAAAATATTTGCTATTTTATCATTGTGTAAAACATCCACACCTCTGTAATAAAATCAGGCAACAATTTCTACATGTTTTTTCCTGAGACGCCGTAAAACGGGCATAAGGCGTTTATGGCAGGGTTTTTTCATTACTCTTTATCTGAAAACATAATGTTTAACTTAAAAATCTGAATAATGGGAAATTCAACATCAAATGCAATAATGGGACTTATAGTTGGTGCTACTGCAGGAGCAGTAGCCGGTATACTGTTTGCTCCCGATAAAGGATCAAAAACAAGAAAAAAACTGAAAAAAGATGCAAGCCGGCTCAGAGAAGATGCAAAGGATAATGTAAGTGATAAGGTTGACGATCTTAAAGATCATCTGTCAGACTTTGTTGATGACATTAAAGGGCGCATCAGTGAGATTGAAAAAGACATAAAGAACCGGACAAAAGAGGCTCAAAAAAAGGTGGAGGATGCATTATAAACTACAGCCCGCTACGGGCGGGTATAAAAATGAGAGAGTCAAAACGTAATTTACCACTAAGGCTGCTCAGAATAATCATGCTGGCGGTGATAGGCATTTTTGTTTTACTTATTCTTGCCGGTCTCTCTTTACACCTTCCTTTTGTACAGAAAAAACTGGCCGGGATAGCCGAAAACCGGTTGCAGAAAAAAACCGGCATGCCCGTTTCAGTTGAAAGCATTGAGATTGCATTGCCGAACAGACTTGCAGTCAGGAGTATTACTGTCCCGGACATAAATAAAGACATACTGCTCCGTGCCTCAGCCATCTCGGCAAGGATTAATCCACTGAAGCTGTTAAGGAGAGAGATACACATTTTACTGATAAGCCTTGAGAACACAGATATAAGTGTAATAAAAGACAGTACAGATGGAACACTTAACCTGAGGCCTTATATCAGTGCATTTTCATCAGGAAGCCGGAAGGAGAAAAGCAGTGAAAAGAAGGATGCCTTTTCCTTAACTATAGATAAGACAAAGCTCACAGAGCTGTCACTGTCTTACCTCGACCGCAGCAAAGAACAGGTAAAACAAAATAATGCCGTAGAATTTTCTGATATAGCTGTCACAGGGTTTAATGCTGAAATAAATAATACGGTTTTTTCAGGTGATAAGATCAGCTCAGAAATTGAATATCTGTCATTTTCGGAGAAATCCGGATTTAGGGTTGACAAGCTTTCTTCATCTGTTATTATTGATACAGGACAGGTGGAAATAAATAATTTTACTCTCCTGACACCAGAAAGCAATCTGCAGTACTCACTCCTGCTGAGTACAGACTCTCCTGAGCAGTCGCAGAGCAATATAAGCAAATATCACCTTAACTTAAATCTGCTGTCCTCAGATATCGGAATAACTGATATATTATATTTCCGGCCTGTGCTGCCTGGAAAACCGGATGCTGATGCCCTGGCTGAAAAAAAGATAAATTTATCAGGTAAAATCACGGGCAGCACCGAACAAATAGAATTCAGTAAGCTGCAGGCCGCAATTGACAATACATATATTAATGCATCAGGCTTAATTACAGGTCCTGACAGCCTTCCCGACTCATACCTGAAACTCCGGATTGACAGTCTCGCCACCACCGAAACCGACCTGCTGCTATTCATGCCCGACAGCCTCATACCTGCTAATATAGATTTACCAGCCCGGTTAGGCATGTCAGCTTATGTTGAGGGCTCATTAAAGTCATTCAGCACCAGCCTGGATATCAGTTCAGGCTATGGTAATATAATACTGAGCGCTGAATCCGGTCCATCAGACAGCATTCCGGGTAAACAGTATATCAGCAGCCATATTGAAACAGGGTCTTTCGATCTGGGCAGATTGCTGAGCGCAGATACCATAGGGATAATAGAACAGTCTGTATCAATCAGTGGCAGGATGTCTGCAGACTCATTTACCGATCCTGATATCACTGTCACATCAGAGATCGCCAGGCTCGAATTACTGGATTATGTATATCGTGAACTGTCATTTTCCGGTAGCTATTATAATGATATTATTACCGCACGGGCAGCGTCGCGCGACAGCAGTCTGCTGTTCACCGCTTCCGGCAGTCTTAATATCGCAGACTCCCTTCCCGCCTACACCTTTTTACTCAAGCTGGAGAATGCGAACCTGTACAGTCTCAGGCTGGCAGAAAATGATATGCGCACAGAAGGAAAGCTGGAACTTGACATGTCCGGTAATAATATCGATAATCTCAACGGTGAGGTATTACTGACAGGCATGGTCTTCAGCATGCAGGAAAACCAGGGAAAGCTTGATTCGCTGAAGGGAATCATTATGAATACAAAGGACAGCACGGGAATGTCGGTAATATCAGGTCCACTCACACTCGATTATACCGCTAACATGAAGTTAAGCACCCTGCCTCTTACCATGAAACGGTTCATTAACGGTTATATAAATGTTTTTGATGACAATGCAGGAGTTATTGACAGCACAGCCGGCTTTGACCTTTCTGTACAGCTCTCTCACTCATCACTGTTTAAAGAGCTGTTACTGCCGGGACTTGATACACTGTTACCGGCAGATATAAGGACCTCATACAGTGCTGCTGATAATGATTTCTCACTGAACGCTGACATCCCCGGTATTATTTTCAACGAAACTGTAATTGATACACTGCAGATCGATATCTATACAGGATACAAGGATTCGCTGAATTATGATATTAACATAAAACAACTTACTGCAGGCTCACTGGTTACAGGGGAAACCTCAATACAGGGACGGGCACAGTCAGATACATTATATACAGGGCTCAGCATACCTGCCGGTGAAGGGCCGTATAAGTACCTTGTCAATGCCGCAATGACAAAGGCCGGCAACTGGCATCGCCTGTGGTTTGTGCAGGATAAATTGATCCTGAATAATAATAATTTCAGGGTGGCTGAAGATAATTATATTGAGCTGAAGGAACAGGATGTACGCTTTAATAATATGAAGCTTTTTTCCGGTGATCAGCAAATAAGCGTTGAAAGCGCAGACACTAATAATACTCCCGGCAAGGGCTATAATCTAATCCTGTCTGATTTTAACCTTGATAACTTTTCAGGTATTATTGAAGCGGATAAGGAACTTATTTCCGGAATTGTAAACGGGAAGCTTACATTAAAGCCTGAAGAAAAGCCCTTCAGCTACAATGCTGATCTCCGGTTCAGCGATCTGCTTATCTATAATGACACAATTTTTAATACCCTGTCCCTGCAGGCTGATAATGATGAAAAGGGAATTATACATGTCCTGCTCAGCACTAGCGGAAAGGATAACAATGTAACATTTTCAGGAAATATTGAACCGCAGGAAAACCGCACCGGACTGGATATGGACCTGGAAATAGGAAATATAAACCTTGCCAGCCTGGCACCCCTGGTCAAAGAACAGATGAGTGAATTAGAGGGCATGATATCAGGCAAAATATATCTGGGGGGCACGGTAGATGAGCCCCTGCTTACTGGCTCCCTGCTGATGACAGATGTAAGGGCCCTGCCTGATTATCTGAATACCAGGCTGTTAATAGAAGATGAGGAGCTTGAGATAAATGAGAATAATGTATTATTTGATAACTTCACCCTGAAAGACAAGGATGATAATTCTATTAAAATAAATGGTAACGTAGATTATTCCTCATTTTCCGAACCATCCTTTAAGCTGGGGATTGAAAGCCCTGAATTTATGTTTCTGAATACCTCTTACCAGGAAAACGATCTTTATTACGGAAGGGTAAGCGCAGGAGTAAATGCAAATCTCTCGGGCACCATAGACCGGCCGGTGATAGATATAACGGCAGTGTTTAGCAGGGATTCCGAATTCCATTTTTTAGTGCCCGGCATAAATACCACTTCGGCTGACGAGGAAGGTGTGGTTTATTTTACCAGTGTGCCGGACACCACAGACCAAAAATCCGTAAATGTAACTGACAGCTTACCGGGGAGAACCGATCAGGGTCCGGCCAACCTTGACCTGACTGCCAATATTGAGCTGAACCCTGAAATGAAAATATTTATTGTGATCGATCCGGTATCAGGTGAAGAATTATCCTTTAAAGGAGACGGGGATATGAGTTTTTCAATGAAGGGCAATGAGAGTCCTTCACTTATTGGCCGTTATGTAATCGAAGAAGGCAGCTATACCCTGGTGCTGATGGAAGTGGTACGCCGGAGCTTCAATATAAAGGAAGGAAGTTACCTTCAGTGGAATGGCGATATTGAAAATGCTACCGCAGATATTACAGCAAACTACCTTGTAAGCACCTCCCCCTTTCCATTAATTCAGAATGAGATATCAGGACTGACACAGGAAAGCGTGAATCAATATTCTGAAGTTATGCCCTTTTCCGTTAATTTAAACATAAAAGAATCATTACTGAGTCCGGACCTCAATTTTGAGCTGGAATCACAACAGCCAGAAGTTGATCCGCTGATCCGGGCCAAGCTATCACAGCTCAACCAGGAGGAGGCACAGCTTAATAAACAGATATTTTCTCTTTTACTGTTCAATAGCTTCATGGAGAGGTCCACTATCCAGCCATCATCCTCAGCTTATGGGTTGAATGCTACTGCACGAACCAGTGTGAGTAAGCTGTTAAGCCGCCAGCTGAATAATTTTGCTGAAAGGCATATAGGTTTTGTTGATCTTGACCTGGCGGTTAACTCTTATTACCAGTCAATGAATGACCCTGCATCTGCCAGGACAGATGTCTCAGTAGGTATCTCCAGGGAATTTTTTGATGATCAGTTAAGCCTTAAGGTGGGAGGTGATTTTAATGTAGAGGGCAGGGAGTATAATGCAGAGCAGGATATCAGCACCATTGCCGGTGATGTCATTATAGAATATAAACTCGACAAAAAAGGCACATACAGGCTGCGAGCATTCAGGAAGACTGAATACGAAGATGTTTTTGAAGGCGAGGTACATAAGACAGGGGCAGCATTTATTTTTAACAAAGATTTCTATAAGCTGAAGAACTTGTTAAACAAAAAAAAAGAAGAATAACAACAGATAACAGAGCAGGAAGACTTGAATAACAGGAGTATAAAACATATCATACCAAACAGCTGTCAGCAAGGAAGAATACTGGCCACCCGCTTTACCATAGCCATGGCTGTAACCCTGCTGTCAGCCTGCTCCACCACCTCAACCCTCAGTGATAATGAGCTACTTTACAAGGGACACAGCCTTGATATCACTGACCCTGGCGGAACAGGCCATCCGGGTATTAAGAAGGAGATCAAAAAAGAGATCCACCCTGCTCCCAATGACAGGTTCCTGGGTATACCCTTTAAACTATGGATCTATAACTTTATAGGGGAAGATATACCTGAAAAGGGCCTCAGAAACTGGATGCAGGAAAAGCTGGGGCAGGCCCCCGTTATTTATGAAGATATTTACAGTAGCCGATCAGAGATAAATATTGAGCAACACCTGTTCAACAGGGGTTATTTTAATGCCTCAGCCTCATCTGTTGTCAATGTAAAAGACAAAAAAGTAAAGGCTGATTATACGGTTATAATAAATGAGAGGTACCATTTTGATACGGTCTTTTATTCAGCTGCAGATGACACATTATCAAAGTTCATGAAAGAGGCGGAAAAGATATCAGGCTTAAAGGCCGGTCAGCCTTATGATCTTGAGAGAATAAAGCAAGAAAGATCTGATGTCAGCCGCTACCTCAGGAACCAGGGATTCTACTTTTTTGATCCCTCCCTCCTTGTTATTGAAGCTGACACCAACAGTTCAGCCAGGACCATCAGAGCCGAACTAAGACCAAAAACCAATATCCCGGAAAATGCAAAAAAACGTTACCGTATTAATAATATTACCGTTGATACAGACCATTCACTCAAAGATACGGATGAACAGGCAGATACCACCCGGTCCGGGGATATCTTAATCCTCTATAACAGGTCTGAATTAAAGCCCCGCCTTATTAAGAGTTCGGTCATGTTTGAAAAAGGCAGGTTTTACAGCTATAATGATTATATCAATACAATAAATAAGTTTTCCGGGCTGGGTATTTTCAAGTTCACGAATATATCTTTTAAGCAGGCTGAAACAGATCAGGACTTACTTGATATAAGGATCAATCTTACCCGTTCTGTCCCGAAATCCCTGCAGGCAATAGCCAGGGGCACAACCAAGTCAAATAATTATGTCGGGCCCGAATTATCACTGGGTTTTATAAACCGGAACACCTTTGGAGGGGCTGAACGCCTGTCAACAAACCTGAACTCATCTTTTGAAACCCAGTACGGTAAACAGGATGGCGGTAATGTAATTGAGCTGGGGGTAGATGCTAACCTGGCCATGCCCAGATTCATCTTTCCTTTTATTGACCTTAATAAATACCTCTCAAAAAAGTATAGCCCGAAAACCAATGTAAAAGCTGGCTATACATACCACTTCAGAACAAAATACTTCAGGATGAACACCCTTAACCTGCTGTATAGTTATAACTGGAATGAAACAGCCCGCAAAAACCATGATCTGAAAATCATCAACCTGAATCTTCTCAACCTGTCCGAACGGACAGATGAATTTAGAGAGATTATGGAGAATAACAGTTTTATACGTCAGAGTTTCAACGAGCAACTTATATTAAGCCTTAACTATACCTATACATATAACAGCCAGGCCAGGCAGGAAGCTAACAGGGGACTTAGTTTTTTTATAAATGCGGAATCAGCAGGCGGGGTGCTGAGCCTGGCCAGCCGGCTTTCGCAGGGAAAGTTTCCGGAAGCATCAGACCCGGCCAGGCTTATGGGTGTTAAATATTCACAATTTGCCAGGCTGCATACAGACCTGCGCTATTACCTTCCGCTGGGAGAAGGGAGCAGGCTGGCCGGACGCCTGATACTCGGAACAGGAAAGGCCTATGGTAATTCAGATATTCTGCCTTATACAAAACAGTTCTATATTGGAGGGGCCAGTGATGTCCGTGCTTTCTTTTCCCATTCAGTGGGACCGGGTTCATACTCTCCTCCCGATAGTCTTTATAATTCTTACTTTGAACAGGTAGGTGAAATCAAGCTTGCAGCTAACCTGGAATACCGGTTCGGTATATCAGGCATGCTGAAAGGAGCACTCTTCATAGATGCAGGTAATGTCTGGCTTACTGAGCCTGATCAGGATAAGCCGGGAGGCTCCTTTAAATGGAATGACACATTTAAGGAACTGGCGGTGGGAACAGGCTTCGGATTAAGGTTTGATGCCTCAGTACTAATACTGAGAGCTGACCTGGGAATACCTGTCAGGAAACCCTGGCTTCCTGAATCAGAACGCTGGGTGCTGAATGAGATAAATCCCGGTGATGCTCAATGGAGAAAAAATAATATTGTACTGAACATTGCAATAGGTTATCCTTTCTAAATAGCAGCCTTAATGTTCAGGGACCTGCGGGTCTGTCAGCCCCCAGGGGCATTTTGAGGAATTTCTTACACATAGTGCGAAATATATTACCTGCTTAAAAAAAACCATTAGGGATGTTCTGCAAGGTGACCAGGACAGCCCCCTGCGCCTAACACCATGATTATTAAAGGTATAGAAAAGGTTCGGAAGACCACAAGGTCATCAGGTAAACCATTGGGGTCATAACTTGCACATAATTTGCGCAAGAAAAATTAATAAAGCATGATTAAGGAAATAGATAATAGTATTAAGCCGGTAAAGGAACTGTTTATAGAAATAGGCGGTATATCATTTTTTACCGTGCAGGTGCTCAGGCAGCTCTTTCACAGGCCCTATGAGCATAAAGAGATGTTTAAGCAGGCCTATTATGCAGGTAACAAAACCCTGCCGCTGATTGCAGTAACAGGTTTTATTATGGGCCTGGTGCTCACACTGCAGGTGAGGCCGGTACTTGTTGAGATAGGATCAGAATCTATATTACCCGGAATGATCTCTGTTTCGATCATCCGGGAGATAGGGCCGGTAATAGCAGCCCTGCTGTGCGCTGGTAAAATAGGATCAGGGTATGGAGCAGAAATCAGTTCCATGAGAGTTACCGAACAGCTCGATGCCATGGAAGTGTCCGGAACAAACCCAATGAGCTACGTGGTTATGACACGCGTTATTGCAACCACCCTGATGGTTCCTGTACTTGTATTTATGGCAGACGCCCTGGCTATTTTCGGATCTTATATTGCAGTTAATATGAATGCCGATATAAGCCTGAAGCTGTTCTTAACACAGGCCTATGCACCCCTGTCTTTCAGGGACCTGATGCCCGCAACCATCAAGACTGTCATCTTTGGATTCGTGATAGGCATGATAAGCAGTTATAAAGGTTATTATTCAAAGAGAGGAACGGAAGCAGTGGGATCAGCAGCCAATGAAGCTGTTGTTTATGCATCACTGGCCATTTTTGTAATTGACCTGATAGTGGTACAGATAACAGAATTGTTTTACGGATAGAATAATATTATGAACAGGAAATGAACCCATAAAGTAAGCTTATGAAACGTCCATTAAAAAATCATCATTATTTCACATTAAGAGTATGATTGTTTT
>JBKHBA010000062.1:0-11158 GCA_046542595.1 Bacteroidales bacterium
GGTATTTAAATGCCGACTGTAACCTTTCTGAAAAGACCCTGCTGGCTGTTACAGCTAACTATACCGGTAAGATGCTGATACCCTATTTCGGTACCGAAACGGTAGACGGTGAGGGTGAGCTGAGGACCTCAGAGAGGTTTATGGACCTGGGCTTAAAGCTGGAACAGGGTGTTGAAGTCAATGGTGCAAACCTGAAACTGTTTGGGGGTGTGAGGAATATTTTTAACTCCTACCAGTCAGATTTTGACGAGGGCATAAACCGCGATCCGGCATATATTTACGGACCCTTATCACCCCGCACTGTTTATATCGGTATTAAGATAGGGGATATGGCTTTTTAATGATATTATGACTGCCGCCTGCCCCGGCTCTGTCCGTGTGCACAACTACTGCCCCGGCTCTGTCCGGATGCACAGCTACTGCCCCGGCTCTGTACGGATGCGAAACTACTGCACCGGCTCTGTCCGGATGCGAAACTACTGCACCGGCTCTGTACGGATGCACAGTTCCGTACCTGTGTGACAGATGAAACAGCTGCTTATCCGGATTAAATATTCATACTGCTGACGCTGATCTGCCTTATATTTATTATCTTGTATCAACTTTGCTGAAGAGGTATTTAAAACTGTCGGGTCCAGGGAAAAGGAATGAGAAATATACTTACGATATTATTAAACTAACGACTATATAAGATGAGCAAAAAGGATAAACTGAGTAATGCAAGCGGAAGAAAGTATTTTGAGAATGAGGACAGCCAGACGGCGGGACCGAGGGGACCGGTTATGTTACAGGATCATTACCTGCATGAGAAGCTGGCACATTTTAACCGTGAGCGTATACCTGAGAGGGTGGTGCATGCCAAGGGAAGCGGTGCTTTCGGGACTTTTAAGGTTACCGGTGATATAAGCAAGTATACCCGGGCCAAACTGTTCAGCAAGGTGGGTAATGAATGCCGTGTCTTTGTTCGCTTCTCCACCGTTGGCGGAGAGAAAGGCAGTGCTGATACGGAACGAGACCCCAGGGGCTTTGCCGTTAAGTTTTATACCGAGGACGGTAACTGGGACCTGGTAGGTAATAACACCCCGGTATTCTTTGTTAAGGATGCCAAAAAATTCCCTGACTTTATACATACCCAGAAGCGCGATCCCAGGACAAATCTGAAAAGTCCTACCATGAGATGGGATTACTGGGGACTCAACCCGGAGAGCCTGCACCAGGTGATGATACTGTTCAGCGACCGTGGCACACCCGATGGCTACAGGTTTATGAACGGCTATGGCAGTCATACCTTCTCAATGATCAACAAAGCGAATGAAAGGATATGGGTTAAGTTCCATTTTAAGACTAACCAGGGTAATAAAACACTAACAGGACCGGAGGCCGATGCGATAAAAGGAACTGATCCCGACTACTCTCAGAACGACCTGGTGGAGGCTATAGGAAAAGGTGATTTCCCGGAATGGACACTTAAGATACAGGTCATGACCCGGGAGCAGGCTAAGAACTTCAGGTGGAACCCATTTGACATTACCAAGGTGTGGCCTCATGGTGAATACCCACTGATAGAGGCCGGTGTCATGCAGCTGAACGAGATACCCGCCAATTACTACGCTGATGTGGAGCAGGCCGCATTTGCCCCCTCTAATACTGTGGACGGTATAGGTCTGTCGCCCGACAAGATGCTGCAGGGCCGTATATTTGCCTATCCTGATGCCCACCGCTACAGGCTGGGAGCCAACTATGAGCAGATACCTGTTAACAGGCCCGTGACACCCGTGCATAACTACCAGCGCGACGGTATGATGCGTGTTGACGATAACAGTGGCAGCAAGCCTAATTACTACCCTAACAGCTTTGATAATATCGAAGCCGACAGCTCTTATAAAGAGCAGCCCATGACCCTCGATGGCGATATGGCCGATACCTGGGACAGGAATGAAAATGATGATGACCATTACACACAGCCCGGCGAGCTGGTGGGGAAGGTGATGACTAAAGTTGAAAGGGAGAATACAATATCCAATATTATCGGGTCAATGAAAGATATTGGTACCGATAAGCGTGACGAGATAATACACAGGCAGCTGTCTGTTTTCTATAAGATGGATAAGGACTTTGCCATGGCTGTGGCTGAGGGACTTGACTTTGATTTTAAACCCTGATAACTTTAAATAATTTCATTGTGTCATCAAAGGGAAAGGAGAGTCAGTTGTTATTCTCTTTTTCCCTTTTCTTTTTCTGTGATTTCCTGTAAAAATAATAGATAAGGAAGATGGCTATGGGCGCAACAATATACAGCAGTACATTGCCCACGGTAAGGGGTATGGGCTCATGCTCATCAGGGTAATGTGTTGGTTGCTGTGCCAGTACAGCAGCAGACCAGGCCAGCATCAGTATTATCGCTGATGCCTTCCTGTAAAGTTTATATGCTATACTCTTCTTCATACCTGTTAAGCAATTAAAAACATTTTTTGTTCAAACCGGCGGCCGCTGCAGGATTTTGCCCCTGCCCGGATTATCACTGTTAATCTGTGTGACTGCTGTACAGGAGGTAGGCCAGGTAAAACTTTGATATCCCGAACACCACTGCATAGCCTGCCAAAATAAGGGTAGCCAGCACTGCACCCTCGAAAGGGTTAAAAAGCAGCAGCAGCCCAACCAGCAGGGACAGCACCGCCGAGCCGAGGCTCAGTGTGCCTGATGGCAGATTGCCCCTGTTACCCATGTATATTATAAGCTGAATAATACCGAACACCGTTATCCAGAAGCCTATTATCAGTATCAGCAGGCTGGCTGTTATCTCAGGGTACAGGACAATAAGAAGCCCAATAACGGCATTGATAAAACCTTCTGCCACCCATAACTGCCAGAACTGCCCTTTCCTGGATAGGGCCATGATAATGATCACAGCACCGGCTATGATAGCCAGTATACCCAGGTAGGTGGCTATGGCCACCAGTGCCTCGGCTGGTTTAATGAAAATAAAGATGGCAATAGCCAGTGCTATCAGCCCCTTTAATAATTCCAATCCCCATTTTTTGTTTGTCATATTATCCATATCCGGTAGTTTTTTATTTACCCTGAATAAAGATAAGAAAAATATTTACCAGTGAGGAAATTATCCTTTATCTCTTTGTGCCTTTGATACGAAAAGCTCCAATCCTTGTTGAATAGTTCTCCGCACCCTCCTTAAGGTAGTCGCCCACGTACCATATGGTATGGTCGTCAACAGGGTCAACAGCCGTCTGCGCATAATCCATCCACCTGAGTGTATTGGTCTGCGGAGCCTCACCCTCCGCCAGCACCGCTTCCTGCAGGCTCAGTATACCCTTACTGTCGCCTGCCATCCTTCCGGCGAAGCGCTGACCCGGGTAATCATCCCTGCCGCCGAAAGAGTAGCCTATGCCTATATTGCCGTATTTGTCCATAGCCGGACTCCCCATCCAGCGGTAGTTATCATCGGGTGCATAGGTACCCTGCTGGAACAGCTTGACATCCCTGTTATCGTCTATCCTGAACTCATACCAGCGTACGCCTCCACCCCCGGCGCTTGTGTTAACAGAATGAACACCCACTATGGACTCCTGGTCGCCTATCCTGCGGTATACCAGCCTCGACATTATCTTGTCGCCCTGCGAATCCAGTCGCTGCTCCGTGTCAGGCTGCGGCACCGTCTTTGTCAGCTGCCCGCCGCCCAGGTAGTGGTATTCAGCCACATCAATCTTTTCCGGTCCTATCAGCTCCGACCGTGATGGCTCATCCCAGTCCACGCTGAACTTCCAGTAATAGATGCCGTCATCAGAAAATACATCGTTAAGCTGCTCTCCGCCGGTGGCCATCATTATATTGGGTTCCCCCTCCGGGGGCAGCTGTGAGCCGTCAAGATCGATATTATTGAGAAAGCCTGCACCGTCGATGATAAAACATATCTCCTGTGCCGGCAGTCCCTTCAGCATCTTCTCCCTCTCGGCCACACAGGCATGCTTCTGTATAATATGGTCGCCTGTGCTTGTGGGAACATAATAGCCGTCGGGCCACACGGCCGGCCTTGGGTAATCGGGGAACAGGGGCCTCACAAACTCGTAGCGGTGATAGGGACCAAAAGGGTCCGGACCTGTGCTTATGGCATAGCACATACAGTAAGAACCTTCATCATAGGAGGGCCTGTTGCGCCACTCTTCCCTCCTCAGCGAATCGGCAAGGGCCTTTTCTTCTTCTGTCAGCGCGGGCGGACGGTATAGCTCCACCGCCCTGCCGGGCTGGCCCTCATTGCCCACCATGCTGGCTTTTGCCGGCTCACCGTCCCTGCGCGGCTCAGGCTCATTATCCCGTGGTGCCACGCGCCTGAAGATAGGCATCACTACAAGCCAGCGGTCGGCCAGCTGGTCATAGCGCACCACGGCATCGCCGTTATTCATCTCCTCGCAGGGACCGCCAAAACCCCTGAATACATTATTGGTGTTAACCGGACCGTACAGCACCCTGCCACTGCTGCTGTAACGTTCTCCTTTCTTTGTGAAGATGGCCATCTTTGAGTTGACCGTCTGCATGATATGATCCTTACCCACAGCCAGTGAGTTATCCGATGGGTTCCTGTGGCGCGCACTGCCCTGGGGCCCCTCGAAGCCATAACCCAGCCCGTCAAAACTGGCAATGATATCAGCCGGCGGTCTGCTGCCCTGTGAGGTCTGCTCTACCGGTGAGGCAGGTTTTATAGTGTGGCTGTCAGTCAGTCCTGGCAATGCCATCTCCTCCGGTAAGCCGGGCTGTGAGGGTAACAGGCTGTAAGCCGTGCCCCTGGCGGTGCGGTCCCCCGGCTGTGTAAATTTTTTAATGGTCAGACTGCCATGACTGTCATGCCTTACCGCCTCATTAACCGTAATAATCCCGCCGGAAAATGATGAAATGTCTTCCCGGGTTCTTTCCCTCGTGTTTTCCTGTGAAATTGCCGTAAGGCTTAGTACAGCTGCTATAATACTTATCACCGCTCTTTTCATAATATCTGACTTTTTTGATGCATAAATATATAGAAAATTATGCCATCAGCGGATGGCATGTAAAACATATTAAGGTAAGGCTGCTTTTTCATGCAAGCAATTAGTATAATCCGCATATTTACTTATTTTTGCAGGAAGGTATTACGAAAATGTAAAAAAGTAACACGATTGTATTAATTTTCTACCGGCTGTAATCATATTCCGGCTGGCTACGCCGAGCTCGCAGGCTTGGTTCCCCGCTGCTTGCGGCGGGGTAAGCGAGCACCATTGGGATAATTTATGGATCGATGATTCCTCGCGGCTTGCCGCAAGGAGAGTCAAACTGGCACATTAAATGGTGAGGATAATAAGGAAAAGGGTGTTGTTGGTGATAAGCCTTGCGGTGCTGGCTGCAGTATCATGTAACAGGGATGACGGGCAGCTGCAGGAAGGGCGCCTTATAACCGACTCCACGGGCAGGAAGGTAACTATACCTGACACGGTCAGCTCTGTGATAGCGCTTAAGTCAGGCGCATTGCGTCTGCTCAGCTATATGGAAGTGACAGATCTTGTAAGTCATGTTGAGGAGAGTGAGCGCAGGCGTAATGTCCCCTACCTCTTTGCTCATCCCCGGCTGCGTGATATGCCGGTTATAGGTGCCGGCAATAATTACGATACAGAACTGCTGGCGGCTGCCCGCACAGACCTTATCATAGCTACGTTTATGTCGAAGCATGAGGCCGACAGGGTGCAGCGGGTGAGCCGTAAACCTGTGGTGCTGCTTGATTATGGCGACCTTGGCAGCGGCATTGATAATCTCTTTGCCTCCATAGACCTGCTGGGTGATATTTTTCACAAGAAGGAGAGGGCTGATTCACTGGTTGGCTTTATAAGGTCCACAATAGACAGCTGTGCGCTGCGGGCAGCCGGTGCCACAGAAAAACAACGGCCGGCATATATAGGCGGGGTGGCATATAACGGAGCCCATGGTATCACATCCACCGAACCATCATATCCTCCCTTTGACATACTGTCGGTGCCCAATATAGCCGGCGCACTGCAACAAAATGATAACGCCCTGAGCCACGAGGTGGTATTTATAGATAAGGAGCAGCTGGTGGACTGGGATCCGCCGGTGCTCTTCCTTGATGCTGCCGGCAGGCAGATATGGGAGCAGGAGATATCAGAACAGCAGGTGATAAGCTCACTGTCGGCCCTCCGCAGGGGAGAGGCCTATACGGTGCTTCCCTATAACTGGAATACAACTAACTATGAGAACCTGCTCAGCAATATGTGGTATACAGGCACGGTAATGATGCCTTCAGCTTTCGGGGATATTGATTACAGGGAGAAAGCAAGGGAAGTCTTCCGCTTCTTCCACGGTGTGGATATATATGATGAGGTGGAGGCCTTTTATAATCCATACCGGCAGCTGAAAAATGATATTGCAGAATGATAAGGGAAAGGGAAATAGAAAAGCAGTACAGCAGTTTCATTGGCCGGAAGTCGCGCTTCCTCTGGATAATGGGGGGACTGATCATTATTCTTTCTTTAACCGGACTGGCACTGGGTCCGAGCAGGATAAGCTTCAGTGACCTGCTGGGCTTATTCGGTAGCGGTGCTGACCAAGTGCAGCAGGGCATAGTGCTGCAGATACGGCTGCCCAGGGTGCTGGCCGGCATAGTTAGCGGCATAGCCCTGTCGGTCAGCGGTGTGGTCATGCAGAGTGTGCTGCGTAACCCCCTGGGCTCACCTTTCACGCTGGGCATAAGCAACTCGGCCGCCTTCGGGGCCGCCTTTGCCGTCATTATCTTCGGTGCCGGCAGCATGCAGAGCAGCAGCAGCGATGCTGTTACCATTGCCAACCCCTACCTTGTGACAGCCTCTGCCTTTGTATGGTCGCTGACAGCCTGCTTCCTTATACTCCTGGTGGCAAGGAAGAGAGGTGCCACACCGGAGAATATGATACTGGCAGGCATAATAGCCAGCTCACTGTTTACAGCCCTTACCACCGCCCTCCAGTATATAGCTGATGATATACAGCTGGCTGCCATTGTGTTCTGGACCTTCGGCGATTTGAGCAAGGGGGGATGGAGGGAGCTGGCGCTGCAGGCACTGCTGCTGACGCCGGTGATGATATATTTCTATCGTAACAGGTGGAATTATAATGCCCTTGATTCGGGCGACGAGACGGCACGCAGCCTGGGTGTCAATATCAAAAGGCTGCGTATGACAGGCATGATACTGGCCTCTCTTGCAACGGCCACGGTGGTCTCTTTTTATGGTATCATAGCCTTTGTCGGACTGGTAGTGCCACATATGGTCAGAAGAGTGATAGGAAGTGATGAGCGCTTCCTGATACCGGGTGCTGCCCTGGCAGGCGTGGCTTTTATGATAGGCTGTGACATACTGGCCCGCACCATCATATCACCCATGGTGCTGCCCGTGGGTATACTCACATCCCTGGTAGGTGCCCCGCTGTTTATATTTCTGCTGCTAAGACGAACGGGAGGATCACAATGGAGATGATATCGCTGGATAATATACATTTTTCATATAATGGCACCCCTGTTATAAAAGGTATAAACTATAATGCCCCCGCCGGCTCATTCACTGCGGTGCTCGGACCCAACGGCTCGGGCAAGACAACGCTGATAAGGCTGATCAATGGCATGCTGTTGCCCCAGCAGGGAAGGGTGGAGCTGATGGGACGCAGCACGGCAGGTATAAAAGCCGCCACCCTGGCTAAAGAGATGGCCTATGTGCCGCAGCGTGAACAGAACGTTTTTTCCTCCACCGTGTTTGACACCGTGCTGCTCGGACGCAACCCTTATATCAGGTGGGCACCAACACGGGAAGACCGCAGGATAGTGTCGGAGATAATGGTGCAACTGTCACTCGATGATATAGCCCTCAAGGATATTAATAAGCTTAGCGGCGGTCAGCGTCAGCGTGTGTTTATTGCACGTGCCCTGGCACAGCAGCCGACGGTGATGCTGCTTGATGAGCCCACGGCAAGCCTTGACCTGAGGCACCAGCATGAGGTGCTGCAACTGCTGAGGGATCTCAGCCGGAAGGGCATTACCATGCTGATGGCCATACATGATCTTAACCTGGCTATTAAGTACTGCACGGACTTTATGGTGCTTGATGAGGGTGAGATGGTGGCCCGGGGAGGGCGCGAGATATTTAATGAGGAACTGATTGAACAGGTATACAGGGTGAAGGTGAAGATGGTGAAGGATAACGGACATTTCTATATACTGCCCCTGGAACCCCTGTGATAAGGGCAGAACAACACCCTGGGGTGACACCGGGCGCCCGGCATATAAAATTTACCATATCATTGAAATAAATAATTATTATGGATCTGAATATAGAGATAATTGGATACGTGCATAACCAATGGGAAGAGGCAAAGCCGTACCAGGCCGACAGCATCATGCGCAGCGTCTCAACCATAGAGATTAAAAAGGAGTATGAGGATGCACTGTATAAGATAGAAAATTATAAGGAGCTGAATATACTGTGGTATTTTGACCGCTCAGAGGGCTATGAGCTGCGCACTACCACCCGCTCCGGCGACTACCGCGGTGTCTTTGCCTGCTGCACCCCGCGCCGTCCCAGCGCCATAGGCCTTACCCGTGTTAACCTTATAGAGCGCAGGGGTAATATACTTAAGGTTACCGGTCTCGATGCTATCAATAACACCCCTGTACTGGATATCAAACCCTCTGTCTATCTCTGATCGGGCTATCATCACTGGTAATATCGGAGCTCATTTTTGTTAGTTTGCTTAAAATTTTTTATATTGAACTACCTGACAGAAATAAACAAAGAATCATTTTTACCAAGCAATCAAACTGAGGATCATGAGAAAGTATTTAACTGTTTTATGCCTTTTCTTAATTTCAGCATTTACCCACAATCTGTATTCCCAGGCTCTTAACATAGGAGTGAAGGGCGGACCGAACTTTTCCAATATGGTGGAGAAGAGTGATTACTCAACCTTTAGTGATGTATATGACTATACTTCCGGCATTAATATAGGGCTGTTGCTCGAGTCCCCGGTGGAGAACGGTCTCGGTGGTGAATCCGGCATATACCTTAATACCAGGGGGTATCAGCTTGACCAGGGTGACGATGAAAATGGTGTAGTTGGTACTTTTAAAACGCTGTGGCTTGAAGTCCCGTTTAAGGCAACAACAGAGGCGGTAGCCGGTCCCCTGAGATTTTATGCCTCGGGAGGTGCGTCCGGCAGCCTGGGATTATCGGGGACTATGGATATGGAAATGACCGTTCTTGGTAATACAACCACTACAACTGAAGACATTGTATGGGGTGATGATCCTGACGAGGATGACCTGCTGAGGATTGATTACGGTGCCATAGGCTCTGTTGGTGCAGAACTTAAATCAGTGTTCCTGGAGATCAGCTATTATCACGGCCTGGCTAACCTGTCGCCATATACAGAGGATAATTATATTATCACCAGCCGTTACTTTTCGTTCTCCCTGGGCTATAAGTTTGGGCTATAGCCATAGCCCTTTTACCTGTTGAGCCACTTTTTGAACCCGGGTGAGCTCTCTATGTTTACGGTTACATCATCTTCATTATAGGCTGGAGGATAGGGCTTAAGATTGATCCTGCTTCCTGACCATGCAGCCATATCCCTGATAGCCTTTATATTAACGATGTATTTGCGGCTGATCCCTGAGAAGACTGCGGGATCGGGTATGCTGCTCTCCAGGCGGTCGGCCTCCAGCTCTTCATCCTCAGCAATAAGTGTTTTAAGACTGTTTAAATCTTTAAGATATATTAACTTTCATCTTCCGGTCTAATAGCTATCTTTACTATTTCAATTAAAACATTCGGTTATGAAAGCTTATAGAACCTGTTTCTCAGTAGTGATAATCATACTTTTTATATTGCCGGCTTCCTTTGCCCAGGACAAAATGTTGTGGGGCGATGAGGTGCCCCAGGGCTGGAACGGTGAATGGCCTGATGAGCTGCGTACGGCCTGTGAGCTGTCGGATTTTACCTATACGGCCGATAATGATGATATACTGGAATATTTCGAGAAACTGATGTGGAACAGTGAGCATGTATCCGTATTTGATATGTTCGTAAGCGACAGGGGTCGCACATGCCCGGTACTGGTAATGGCTAATCCTCGTGTTACCAATGCCCGTGAGGCCAGAGAATCGAAAAAGACCATTGTCTACCTGCAGGGAGGCATACACCCCAGCGAATGTGAGGGTAAGGAAGCGATGCTGATGCTGACAAGGGATATATTGCTGGGAGACAAGAACTACCTGCTCGACAGCCTTATTATACTCTTTACCCCCAATTTTAATGTTGACGGTAATGAAACGCGTAATATAAGTCGCGGTAACCCCATAATATCAGGCACAAGACATAATGCTATGGATCTGGATGTTAACAGGGATGCCATCAAGGTGGAGACAACAAATATGATAGGTGCCTATGAGAATGTCTTCAATACATGGGACCCCGTGCTTATATATGATACACACCGTATGGGCAATGCACGTCACGGCTATCCCATAGTGTATGCCGGCTCCAATGTGGCAACGGCCCATGCCGGTCCGCGCGACTATGTAACATACGATATCTTCCCGTCCATGACAGAGAGGGGGAGGGAGAACGGTAATATAGAGATATTCTATCACTGCGGCCTGCCACGCGACGAGTGGCCTCCGGGTGAATTCACACATGACAATGCCATATGGTCCACCGAAGCCAAATTTATGGTCAGCGGCTACGGCCTGCGTAACAGGATGGCTGTACTTACCGAGACGGTAGGTTATATGTCGCTGGAGAAAATGATATACAGCCAGTATGTGTTTGCCGGTGAGCTGCTGCAGTATGCCTATGAGCACGGCCGGGAGATGCAGGAAGTATGCCGGCAGGCTGATCAGGAAGTGGTGAGAAAGATAAAGGAGGAGGCACCTTCAGGTAAGCTTATGAATTATATAGAAGGTGAATATGTCTCCGAAGGCGAATTCGATATACTGGCTTATGAAGAGCTGAGCTATGACTATATACCGGGAACAAGCGTCAGGAAGGTGGAGCCGGTAAGTGATGACGGCAGGCCGGAGCTGGTGAGAGATGTGGAGCTGGTGACAAAGCCTGTCGGTACAAGGATGGCCAGGGTGCCC
>JBKHBA010000063.1:0-11107 GCA_046542595.1 Bacteroidales bacterium
GGTGATGGCAGCAATACCAACATCCTGCAGCCTCTCTGCAATATCGACAATATTTTTATTGTCTTCATCCCATCCCAGGCGTGTTTTGACCGTTACGGGCAGCTTTACTGCTTTAACAATTGCATCCGTCATTTCAACCATAAGAGGAACATTCTTCATCATGCCTGATCCGGCCCCGCGCCTGGCTATCTTCTTTACCGGGCAGCCGAAATTGATGTCTATCAGTTCAGGCCTGGCCGCCTCTGCTATCCTGGCCGCCTCAACCATCGATTCAATAATATGCCCGTATATTTGTATACCAATAGGTCTTTCGCTGTCGTTAATAGAGAGCTTCTTCAGGCTTTTTGCCCCATCCCTTATAAGACCGTCAGATGAAATAAACTCGGTATACACGAAGTCTGCCCCATAATGCTTGCATATACTCCTGAATGAAGGATCAGTGACATCTTCCATAGGGGCAAGGAATAACGGCCTGTTGCCCAAGTCTGTATTAGCTATTCTCACTACCTGGCGTTTATTTTAATGTAAATAATTATCTTCGGAACAAAAATACATAAAATGCCAGTTTATCCGGAACTGATACCCCTAAGCTCTAAAAAACCCTATATACAGTTTACGGTTTCATTGCTGATAATACTTATATTTTCACTGGCCGGCCTGCTGATTACAATGCTTACAGCATGGCTTATTTTCGGGATTGCTCCCGGGGAGATTAGCATTGGTGAACAGGAATATTCATTGAAGGAGATTAATTATTTTAAATATATCCAGGCTTTACAGCATATTTCCATTTTTCTGATCCCCTCGCTTATAATATCCTTCTTTATGAAAAGGGATATTGGCTCATACCTTGAGATAAAACGGTGGACGGGTGCTCTTGCAGCTGTATTGAGTATGCTATTCATTTTTTTTCTTATCCCCCTGACCAGCTATCTGGGATGGCTGAATACCGGTCTTGATTTGCCGGAATGGTTGGAAGGAATGGAACAGTGGATGCAGCTTAAGGAAGAACAGGCAGGAAGGCTTACAAGTCTTCTGATTAATACCACAACCATTGGAGGTTTGATGGTAAACATGCTTATAATAGCTGTTATACCGGCTGTTGGTGAGGAATTCTTGTACCGGGGAGTTCTGCAAAAAATATTTATGGCATGGTTCCGCTCAGGGCACCTGGCAGTTCTGCTGACAGCGTTTATTTTCAGTGCCACCCATCTTCAGTTTTACGGCTTTCTGCCAAGGTTTGTCCTGGGTCTTGCTTTCGGGTATATGTACCTGTGGTCTGGCAGCTTATGGTTACCCGTGCTGGCACATCTTGTGAATAATGCCATTCCTGTTTTCCTGTCTTACCTGCTGTCCTGGGAGAATATAAACAGTGCGGTTGATGAATTTTCAGCACAGGATGGACTGTTGGTCATTGCCCCGACGATAATTGCTGCACTTATATTTTTTAATATCAGACGTATCAGTCATGATAGCAGCAGGGGTTTTAATAAGGTGAGTACAGGCCGTGGCGGCAGCTAGTTTTCTTCAATCTTCTGCAGTTCGCTTTTTCTGAAAATATAAACGATACCGTAGGTTTCAGCTTTTGCTCTTTTATCTTCTTCAGCTAACTCCGAAAATGTGCTTTCCACCTCATTCCATATCTTAACAATCAGTTCATCAGCCCGCTTCCTCAGCTCATTGATCTTCTCAGAATAATCACTGGTCTTTTTGTGCATGGTCTTCTGGAAATGATATGCATCAAGGAAATTTTCGAAGTGCACTTTAACAACGGCTATGGTTGGGTTGCTTATGGGTGTTCTGCCTGATTTTATCCTGGCAGCTTCCCCCTCAATGATCCTGTTACCCCAGTGTATTATATCCTTCTCGGAGCCGATAGCGGGTAATGAGGATTGCCCGTTGGTAAGTCCAAAAAATTCAGGTGTGTCAGGCCTTACATCCCTTCTCTGTACAGCCATGTTCATTACCCGCAGGAAATGATTAATGTACAATTTTGCCTTTTTTGTAATCTCCTGGTAATCCTTATTGCTTTCAACCTGTTTATTATAGGATTGCCTCTGAAGTTGATAATTATGTATGAAAGTGGGTAAGAAAGCCTGAAGCCTGACGAATGTTTCAGGATTATAGGCAAGGTTAAAAGGAGGAAGTTCCTTACCTTTTTTAAGAGCCTGTTCCATGGCTCTTATGCGTGCAGCATCTGTGTTTGGTAATCGGCGGTAGGGCATAATATCCGGAAAAATTGTAGACAAACTGTTAATAACTCATGCGAATATATAAAAACAGATCTGGAAAGCAATAGTATTCGCCGATGATTTTCAACACTTTTTAAAAAAAATGATTATTGTCCTTTGATACCTGTAAAAAATGGCAAAGCATAGTATATATGATTTAAAAAATTTGTCTGAGGGTTTAAAGAACATTTTGGAATGCAGTATAATAGCAGTACTTTTATTATTATTTCAAATAATCATAAATAAACTCAATAATATGTTTAAATCTGAGGTATACAAAAACAGGAGAGAATCCTTAAGAAAATCCATGTCGGGCGGACTGGTACTTATACTGGGTAATGTTGATTCACCGATGAATTATGTTGCCAACCCGTATCATTTCCGTCAGGACAGTGACTTCCTTTATTTTTTCGGGCTCGACATACAGGGTCTTACAGGAGTGATGGATGTAGATAATGATAAGGACTATATTTTTGGCGATGATCTTGATGTGGATGATATTAACTGGATGGGCCCGCAGCCAACGATAAAGCAGCAGGCAGCGGAAGCTGGGATAGGGAATACCGGACCAATAAGCAAGCTTGCCGGGTTTATTGACGAAGCAAAATCTGCAGGACGAAAAATCCATTTCCTGCCACCATACAGGGGAGAGAACAAGATGACCCTTGGGGCCCTGCTGAGGGAAAACCCCTGCCAGATGCAGTCTTCTGCTTCGGAAGAGCTTATAAAAGGAGTAGTGGCCCTTCGTTCATACAAGGAGCCCCGGGAGGTAGAGGAGATAGAGAAAGCGGTGGATATAGCCTGGGATATGCATACAACGGCAATGAAGATGTGTAAGCCGGGTGTGAAGGAACAGGAAATATTCGGCACTATAGAAGGTATAGCGCTGGCAAAAGGTATGGGACCTTCTTTTCCTATTATCCTGAGCATAAACGGACAGACCCTTCATAACCATGATCATGGTAACATTCTCCGCGAGGGAAGGATGATGGTTACAGACGCGGGAGCAGAAACCAATATGCATTATTCTTCCGATATAACACGCACCACACCTGTCGGCGGTAAATTTAACTCAAGGCAGAAAGAGATATATGAGATAGTGCTGGATGCAAATATGAAGGCCATACAGGATGCCGGACCTGGCAAGTCTAATAAGGACCTGCATCTTGAGGCCTGCAGGGTCCTGGCTGCCGGATTAAAAGATCTGGGATTAATGAAGGGAGATGTTGACGAAGCTGTTGCACGGGGTGCTCATGCTCTTTTTATGCCACATGGTCTTGGGCATATGATGGGTCTAGATGTTCATGATATGGAAGGACTGGGAGAGGATTATGTTGGCTATAATGACGAGGTGAAACGCAGCGATCAGTTTGGACTGGCATTCCTCAGGTTTGCTCTTCCTTTTAAGACCGGTCATGTGTTTACCATTGAGCCAGGTTGTTATTTTATACCCGAGCTGGTTGAGAAGTGGAAATCCGGGAAGATGCACACTGATTATATTAATTACGATAAGGTTGAGAAATACCTTGATTTCGGGGGTGTGCGGATAGAGGACGATGTCCTTATAACCGACAGCGGCCATAAGGTGCTGGGCAGGCATATACCCAAGTCAGTAAGTGAAATAGAAGATCTTTGCAGCTAGTTCCCTGAGCTGCGGGATTTTCACTGTTGCATGCTTGTGTGATGGGCAGGAGCCTGTTATCTGCCGCGACCTGTACAGAGGATTTTTAATAGCCTCCTTACCTGCCGCGTCTTGCCGGTCCGGGGAAAACGGGCAGACTCTCATGTCCTTCGGCATCAACACTCTGTATGGCAAAGAAATAATTATCCTTTGAATAAGGGAGGGTGACCTCCGTGCCCCTGACAAATATTTTCTTCTGCCACATAGACTGGTATGTCTCGCGCATAAGGATATAATAACCTTCCGGCTTTTTGCCTTTAGCGGGTTCTTCCCATTGCAGGGTGGTGAAATTACTCATACCGGCCGTTACTATCCCGGCATCCTCAGGCTGCCGCGGTGATGATGCAAGGTTAGCCAGAGTGGCAAGGTTAACACCTGCATTCTTGCGCACATACTCATAATCGACACCTTCCGGCAGGTCGCCATACATTATACCATCCCTTTCACCGGGTGTTGTATGTGTGCGCTTATAATTCTCATTGAATTCGCATATTCTCACTGCAGTGAATCCCTTCCTGCAGAACGGTGTATGGTCGCCTCCGCGGCCGAACCTGTCATTCCGGTATATCAGTGTAACATCAAGCTGGTCAACATATCTTTCTCCCACCTCCTTGACATAGCGTGCCAGCTGCCTGGCACGGCCGTCATTTTCTGCTGCGGTATATGATCTGAGCCTTTCCATTTGTTCCGTTTCGTAAGCCGGAACACCTTCGCTGAAAACCCTTACCCTCATATTGTCATTCAGCAGGGTGCCGCTTGACCCGCTGTTACCTATCATATCATTATTCAGCATGGCAACGATATTCCAGTCTTCTTCTTCGGCAATGTCAGCCATAGCTGAGGCGCCGTAGAGCCCGTGCTCCTCACCGGTCACCACCATGAATTTTATTGTGGCGGGGAACCTGTGATCTGACATGATCCTGACCAGTTCAAGTATTGCAGCCACGCCTGAGCCGTCATCGTTGGCCCCCGGGGCAAATGTTGTACTGTCGTAATTGTCCTCAACCCTGCTGTCAAGATGCGCGCTTATAATAAGTATCCTGTCGTCTTCAGGATCAATACCTTTAAGTGTGCCCACCACATTCCTCAGTTCCGTCTCCTTACTTATCCTCTGGCCTTCGCCTCCAACATTGTATTTCACAAATTCAACAGAAAGGCGGCCGTCCGATTGAGGAATATATTTTTCCATTTCCTGCTTCACCCAGTGCCATGATGCACCTATGCCTTTTTCAGGATCATCCTGCACACTCAGGTTATGGCGTGTATGGAAGCTTACAAGCTTTTTTATATATGTTTCTATATTATTCCTCGAAATCTGTTCCACCATATCGTTTATCACAGGGTCTCTTCTTACTATCTCCTGTGCTGCAACAGTTGATCCGCAGGTAATAATTATCAGGGCAAGTAGAATATAGCGTTTCATAAGCAGGTTTATTAATTTATCCCAAATATATCAAATACCTGCAACTGAATTCAATCAACAGAATAAAAAAGTGGCCGTTTAGATTATTTTAACAAATTTTTGAATTACTGATAATATTATGTAATTTTTCCGTATGAGATCATGGAGATTACTTACCTGGCTTACGGTTTTCAGTGTTGCCATGGCTTTCATGGAGAGTTCTGTTGTTATTTACCTCAGGGAGCTGCTTTATCCCGGCGGCTTTTCATTCCCACTGGCAGAGATGGAGGGTTCACTGGCTATTACGGAGATATTAAGAGAGCTGTCCACTTTGATAATGCTTCTGGCAGTGGCTTTTATAGCGGGCAAGAGTTTTTCCATGCGCTTTGCCTGGTTTATATATTGCTTTGCTGTCTGGGATATATTTTATTATGTTTTCCTTTTTCTGCTTATTGGCTGGCCTGGATCGCTGCTTGAGTGGGACGTTCTTTTTCTTCTGCCCCTGACGTGGACAGGCCCTGTTATCAGTCCCCTGATAATAACAGTACTGATGATAAGCCTGGCAATGATTATAGTATATAACTCAGACAGAGGTATTGATACAGGCATTAAAAATCGTGAATGGCTTATTCTGATAGCCGGAGCGCTGGTAGTGATAATGGCGTTTACATGGGATTACTCGGCCTATATACTGGAGGAATATTTCATAGCCGATCTATGGAACCTGCCCCTTAAGGGATCACTGCTTGAATATGCATACGGGTACACACCCCGCCGTTTCAACCGGGGTTTATTCACCGCGGGTGTTTTGATTATTGTTTATGCTATCATTGCTCTGGGCTTAAGGTTCAGGAGAATGGAGCATCAGTAAGCTTTGTAATATTCCCTGTTCATCAGGGCGATATTGGTAAGCTTGATATCTTTCGGACATTCGGCTTCGCAGGCCCCTGTATTTGAGCAGTTACCAAAACCTACCTCATCCATCATTGACACCATGGCCCTGACTCTGTTACGGGCTTCAATACGTCCCTGCGGGAGCAGCGCGAACTGTCGGACCTTGGCTGAAACAAATAGCATGGCAGACGCATTTTTACATGCAGCCACGCAGGCTCCGCATCCTATGCATACAGCACTGTCGAAGGCTGCATCGGCATTTTTCTTTTTTACGGGTATAGCATGCGAATCGGGAGCTGAACCCACATTTGTGGAAATAAAGCCGCCGGCTACCTGTACCTTTTCAAATGACGAGCGGTCAACTATAAGATCTTTGATAACAGGAAAGGATTTTGCCCTCCAGGGCTCAACCGTTATGGTCTCTCCCTCACTGAACACCCTCATTGACAGGTGGCAGGTAGTGATGCCTTTTACCGGTCCGTGCGGGTGTCCGTTTATATACATGCCGCATGAGCCGCATATACCTTCGCGGCAATCATGATCGTAGGCAACTGGTTTTTTCCCCTCTTTGATAAGCTTGGTGTTCAGGGCATCAAGCATCTCCAGAAATGACATTTCGGGTGAGGCCTCATCAAAATCGTAAAGCTGGAATGCTCCTTTACTCTGAGCATTCTCCTGGCGCCATATCTTTAGTTTAACGTTCATATGATGATCAGTTTGAATTCAATAAAAATGACAGATTATTTATAACTCCTTACTTTTACTTCTACTTCTTCGAACACCAGGTCTTCCTTGTGGAATTTCGGTTTTGCGGTATCGCCTGAATACTCCCAGGCAGCTACGAACTTATAGTTTTCATCATCCCTCATGGCTTCTCCCTCCGGTGTCTGGTACTCTTCCCTGAAGTGGGCTCCGCATGATTCCTTCCTGTTGAGGGCATCATTGATAAGCAGCTCTGCCTGCTCCAGGCTGTCGGCCACCCTTCCTGCTTTCTCCAGCTGCATATTCAGTTCATCAGCTGTGCCGGATACAACAAGGTCGGACCAGAACTCTTTTTTCAGTTCCTCCACCAGCTTAAAGGCTTTTTTAAGTCCTTCTTCGTTTCTTGTCATACCGCAATGATCCCACATTATCTTACCCAGCCTTTTATGGAATGATGCTGCTGTCTGTTTGCCTTTGATGGAGAGCAGCTTTTCTATCCTTTCCTTCACATCTTTTTCTGCTTCTTCAAACTCTTTAATGTCTGTATCTATGCGGGCTGTGTGTATCTCATCTGCCAGGAAGTTGCCTATGGTGTAGGGCAGTATAAAATACCCGTCGCCGCAAGCTTGCATCAGCGAACTGGCGCCCAGCCTGTTGGCCCCATGATCTGAGAAGTTAGCCTCCCCTATGGCAAAAAGTCCGGGTACGGTTGTCATCAGTTCGTAATCGACCCAAAGACCTCCCATTGTGTAATGCCCTGCAGGATAAATCCTCATGGGCTGGCTGTACGGGTCCTCACCCGTGATTATACTATACAATTCAAAAAGGTTGCCGTATTTATTCTCAATAGCTTTTTTACCCTGCTTATTAATAGCATCCCTGAAATCAAGAAAAACAGCCAGTCCTGTGTCTCCCACTCCATATCCTGCATCACATCTTTCCTTTGCCGCCCTTGAGGCCACATCCCTTGGCACCAGGTTACCGAATGCCGGGTATCTTCTTTCAAGGTAATAATCGCGTTCCTCATCCGGTATATCAGATGCTTTTCGTTTATCACCCTTCGCTTTAGGCACCCATATGCGTCCGTCGTTTCGAAGGGATTCCGACATAAGCGTCAGCTTGGACTGGTAATCATTGAGCTGGGGTATGCTGGTGGGATGGATCTGTACAAAACTGGGATTGGCAAACAGTGCTCCCTTTTTATGAGCCTTCCATGCTGCCGAGGCATTAGAGTGAACGGCAAGGGTTGACAGGTAATAGATAGTGCCGTAGCCGCCGGTAGCAAGCACCACGGCATGGGCAGAATGTCTTTCCAGCTCTCCTGTAATAAGGTTCCTGGCTATTATACCCCTTGCTTTTCCTTCTACTACAACAAGCTCCAGCATCTCTCTTCGCGGGTACATAACAACAGTGCCTTTATTGATCTGCCTGTTAAGGGATGAATAAGTTCCGAGCAGGCATTGCTGTCCGGTCTGTCCCTTGGCATAAAAGGTACGGGATACCTGTACTCCTCCGAATGACCGGTTATCGAGGTTGCCGCCATAATCCCTTGCAAAAGGCACACCAATGGCAGTAAAATGGTCAATAACATCATTGCTCACCTCGGCTGCCCGGTAGACATTGGCTTCGCGCGCCCTGTAGTCGCCTCCCTTTATCATATCATAAAACAGGCGGTAAACGCTGTCGCCGTCATTTTTATAGTTCTTGGCAGCATTGATGCCGCCCTGTGCTGCAACTGAATGGGCCCTCCTGGGGGAATCCTGGAAACAGAAATTCTTAACATTATAGCCAAGCTCTCCAAGAGCTGAGGCAGCTGAAGCGCCTGCAAGTCCGGTTCCAACAACAATAACATCAAGTTTCTTTCTGTTGGCAGCATTAACAAGCTTGGCGGTGTTTTTATATTTTGTCCATTTCTCAGTTAATGGTCCTTCCGGTATTTTTGAGTCCAATTTTGCCATTTTAATAGATTTTCTGATTTTTCTGATTATTTAAACAGCCAGATAATTAAGGGAATAGATGCAAATCCGGCGGGTATAAGGAATGCATAAAACACGGCCACAACATTAACAATGGGTGTCCATATCCTGTGGTTTAATCCAATTGTCTGGAATGCCGATGAGAAGGCATGATAGAGATGAAAACCCAGGCCTATGAAACATATCCAGTAAAAAATAACATATCCTGGTATCGCAAACAGCTGGTAAGCAACTGAGTAGAAGTTTTCCGGGTCACCCTCAACAAGTCCTATTTTTATAAAATAGAAATTAATAAAGTGAATAATCAGGAATATGAAGATAATGCCACCGGTCCATATCATAAACTTTGAAAAGAAAGATGTTTCGGCTTTGTTGCCTGATTTATACCTTGCCGGCCTTGCGAGCCAGTTCTGTATCTGCACAATGATGCCATAGATGATGTGTATTAATATTGCCAGCATCAGTATTATCTCAACCACCTTAATAAGTGCGAAGCTGGCCATAAAATGAGCAGCTGAATTAAATGGTTCAGGGTCAGGGTTCAATAACATAAAGTTTATTCCAAGGTGTAGAGGCAGGAAGGCCAGAAGAAACAATCCCGCCAGAGCCATAACAAATTTCTTCGATATGGACGAGGCGATTACTTTATTCATGTGAAAAAAAGGTTTTTAGATTAACTTTGTACAATACTCACAAATATATCTAAATCTTTTTAGCGTACTAATAAAAAATGACAATATTCAAAATGTTTTTTAACAGTGATTTTGTAAAATTGATAAACTGTAAAATATTTTAGTGTATATGATAAAGAGTATAAGATACAGGGATGTAAGTATAGCTTATAATGATAAGGGAACGGGTGATCCGGTAATATTGCTTCACGGATACCTGGAGTCATCTCAGGTGTGGGGTGATTTTGTACCCGGATTGGCAAAGAGGTACCGGGTAATTACTATTGACCTGCCCGGTCATGGACAATCATCTGTTAGCGGCAATGAGCACAGCATGGAATTTATGGCCGATGCGGTTAAGGCTGTTATTGATCATGAGGACATTGGCCCGTCTATGATGGTTGGCCATTCAATGGGTGGTTATATAGCCCTGGCTTTTTTGGAGAAATACTCTTTATTTCTTCGTGCTTACTGTCTCTTCCATTCACATCCTTATGCAGATACTGATGAGATAATAGAGAACAGGAAGAGAGAGATAAGGGTAGTTCAATCGGGTAAGAAAGATCTTATTTACCCTGTAAACATATCAAAGATGTTTGCGGATTTTAATACCGGCAGGTTCAGTGAAGAGCTGGAGCGTCATAAGGAGATAGCCTCGGCTATCCCTGCTGAGGGAATAATAGCAGTGCTTAACGGGATGATACACAGGCCTTCAAGGCATGAGCTGCTGAAAAAGGGAGATATACCATTACTGCTGATTCTTGGAAGATATGATAATTATATTTCTTTCGAAGAGATGAAAAATCGTATAGAGCTTCCTCAAAATGCAGAATTACTGGTTCTTGAACTATCGGGGCACCTGGGTTTTGTTGAGGAGAAAGAGAAAGCTCAGGAAGCAATAATGGATTTTTACCGTCGACAGCGGTAGGCTGACTCCTGAGATAAAAGATCATTTAAAAATGCAGATCATCTGCGATTGCAGGCCATAGGATAGTCTCCTGAAGAGATCTTTTATCCGGACAAAAAAGTCCTGATCAGGTATTCAGGTTTATATTTCCAGGCCAGGGTGCTCAATGGCTTTCTGCAATGTTCTGTCCAGTTGCTGCCATATAGGATAAAAACCTTTATTATCAAGAATATTCCTTGCTATATATGCTTTTATCTGCAGCTTGATAATCTCGCCTGACTCATCCAGGTCATCCTGTACAGGCTGCACCCCATTCTCAGATGCAAACTCAATAAACTTATCCAGCACTGACTGTTTTTCAAGGTAATTACTTATTTCAGTGGCTGTGCTGAATCTATTCAGTTCTTCCCTGTGCGACTCGGTATATTTGAGAGAATACCTGTATATCAGTCCGTTGTTACTTACCTGTGCAAAATACATTGATAGTCCTGTGGTGTCTGCCGGTACAAAAATATCAGGCATAATACCACCTCCGCCGTAAACGGTTCTTCCACCTATAGTCTCAAATTTCCGTATATTATCAAAATGTATACTGTCGGCATTCTGATGCTCACCCCTCATAAATCTCTCATTCAGGTCGGTA
>JBKHBA010000064.1:0-11007 GCA_046542595.1 Bacteroidales bacterium
TTCCCAGCCCGGGACTATCACCGGAATATCTTTCTCCGCGGCCGCCAGCAGCCATGAATCAGCAGGGTCGGCCTCATAATACGGCTCCAGCCCACCATTCCTGAGGATATTATAAAAATATTCGTGCGGGAAATACCTTTCTCCTTTCCGTCCTGCCTCTTTCCATGCTTTCATAAGATGCTTCTCTATCCTCCTCATAGCTTCCTCTTCCGGTATGCAGGTATCAGTTACCCTGTTAAAATGATTCTTCAGCAGCTCCGTTTCATCTTCAGCACTGAGGTAACGGTATTCCGGTATCCTTTTATAATGACTGTGGGCAACAAGATTAAACACATCCTCTTCAAGATTAGCCCCCGTACAGGTAATGATATGAACCTTGTCGCGCCGTATCATCTCAGCCAGTGACCTGCCCAGCTCTGCCGTGCTCATGGCACCTGCCAGGGTTATCATCATACGTGCACCTGCAGCCAGCTGCTCATTATATGCCCTGGAAGCATCAAGCAGGCTGGCAGCATTAAAATGCCTGTAATGCTCTTCAATAAAAATACTTACCGGTCCTTTATCCATAATATTTATAACTTAACATTTTATAATACAGCTTCACCAGCATAAAAGCATCGGCCCGTTGGCTTTCCTGCGGGGCAAACTCAACAATATCAAAGCCCCTTACATTGGAAGCCGCAAACACACGCCTCAGCAGTTTAATAACCTGGTACCATGTCATTCCACCCGGCTCAGGGGTGCCTGTTGATGGCATAACAGAAGGATCAAAAACATCAACATCCAGACTGATATACACATTCTCCCCCATAAGAGATATAAGCCTGTCTATCCAGTTGTCATTATCCTGCATCTCCCGCGCATAAACACATCGTGAAGGATCAAAAAAATCCAGTTCACTGCTGTCCATACTCCTGATGCCAGCCTGTATAAGCCTGGTATTACGGGAGGCGTTATGCATGGCACAGGCATGGTTATATGGCGAGTCATAATACTCAGGCCTCAGGTCTGTGTGGGCATCGAGCTGCAATACCGTCAGATCCTTATACTTCTCGTAGAAGGCTTTTATTATGCCAATGCTCACCGAATGTTCCCCGCCTATGAAAGTAAGAAATTTATCATGCCTTAGAAGCTCCTTTGTTTTGCTGTATATCTGCCGGAAGACCTCTTCCGGATCGCCCGCCGGCCTGAGCTCAGGCAATATATGAATACCTTTCCTGTACACCTCCGAACCGGTCTCAATATCATACAGCTCCATATGTTCAGATGCCTCCATGAATGCGCCGAAGGCCTTATCGGCTCCCTTGCCCCAGGTGCTTGTGCCATCGTAGGGGCATGACTGCAGCAGTATACCGGAATCCTCAAAGCCCGAATACTCTTCTTCTATCTTACCAAAAGTCATCATCATTTTTCTATATAACCAAGTATATTAAGCATATCATCCACGGTCTGTTCATTCCTGTAAACGTAATCCCTGAAATTACCTGTTGAATCCCTGTCAATAATAACATGCCTGGGTGCGGGTATAAGGCAGTGCTTAATACCACCGTAACCGCTTAGCGAATCCTGGTAAGCCCCGGTATGAAAGAACCCTATATAGAGAGGCTCCTTATCAGTATCAGAATATTCCGGCAATAATATCTGCTGGTTAAAATCCTCTGAATTATAGTAGTCCGAATGATCGCAGCTTATACCTCCTATATTCACCCTGGTATATTCATTATTCCATTTATTAACCGGCAGCAGGATAAATTTTTCATGCATTGACCATGCATCGGGAATGGTATTCATAAGGCTGTTATCTACTATATACCATAATTCATTATCGTTTTGCTGTTTCTGCTCAAGCACCTTGAATATTATGGCCCCGCTCTCTCCCACCGTGAACTTTCCGAATTCAGTGTAGATATCAGGTTCACTGATGCCTGCATTAACACATGTCTCCTTTATATTCCTCACTATCTCAAGTATCATATATTCATAATCATACTCAAAACCCAGATGGTTACGGATGGGAAAGCCTCCGCCAAGGTTGAGAGAGTCCAGGCTTTCCGATTCTTTCTTCAGCTCAACATACAGCTTTAAGGCCTTATGAAACTCACCCCAGTAATACAGGCTGTCCTTTATCCCCGAGTCAACAAAGAAATGGAGCATCTTAAGTTCAAACCTGGGATTGTCCTTTATCTTTGTCCTGTAAAAATCCATTACCCCGGAATATGGCAGGCCCAGTCTTGATGTGTAATAGCTCGACTGGGGCTCCTCATCAATGGCCATACGTATGCCTATCTTTATCCTGCTATCCCCCAGCTCCTTACTTATCCTGTCCAGCTCCTCCCCGCTGTCAAGTATTATTACCGAGTTTGAAAAACCGCTTTTTTGCAGTTTAATTATCTTTTTAATGTACTCAGGGCTCTTATACCCGTTATGGATAATTATTCTTTCCCTGTCAATCTCCCCATCTTTATACAGTCTCTCTATCAGGTCAATATCAAATGAGGATGATGTTTCAAGGTTAACATTATGCCTTAATGCAGCTCCTACAACATGGTGAAAATGGCAGCATTTGGTGCAGTAACAGAAATGATATGCCCCCTTATAACCCGTTTTTTTGATAGCCCTGTTGAACAGGTTTCTCGACTTCTTTATCTGGTCTCCTATCCTTGGCAGGTACATTAACCTGAAAGGAGTACCATATTTTTCAATCAGGTATTTAAGAGATACACCATAGAAAGTGAGATAACCGTCAATAAGGTCAAAACCTTCCTGGGGAAAATAATATGTCTGCTCTACGAGGTTGAAATATGTATTTTTCATTCTTTTGTTAAATGACTGATCTGAAAGTAAAGAATAAGCCGCTAATCAATTACAAAGAAATACAAATTTTCATCTGTTTAAAATTTTTAGTTCCAATTTACTGTTACACTCACACGCATTATCTTAATATAAATAAATGTCATTAAAATTACTATTTTTGATCTTTTGCAGGTCTTAATCTCAATCTATAATTATTACTAACAGCAGGCAGGTAATGAGATTATTAAAATATCAGCAATTAGCACAGTAAAACAAAAGACATCAGGTACGTAATGATACCATTAAGATACCGGCAATCAGCAAATCAGAAACCGTTATCAGCATAGCGGCATGGTTAAGGGGATTAAAAATTCAGAACTTGTGAAATATAAAAGAATAATACTTAAACTAAGCGGTGAATCACTGCAGGGAAATGACAACCATGGCATTGACAACAGGATGCTTGAATATTACAGCAGCCAGGTCGGCCAGCTCGCAGACCAGGGTATTGAAACAGGAATTGTGATAGGAGGCGGTAATATCTTCAGGGGATTCAAAGGTGCGGAAGAAGGTTTCGACAGGATGAAAGGCGACCAGATGGGTATGCTTGCAACAGTGATCAACAGCCTTGCGCTGGCAAGCAGGCTGAATGCTGACGGCTACAAGGCAAAAGTCTTTACTTCCATAAGAATGGAGCCGGTAGGTGAACTGTATAACAGGGATAAGGTGCTTGATAATATGAAGCGGGGTGTTATATGCATACTGGCAGGAGGCACTGGCAATCCTTTCTTTACCACCGATACGGCTGCCGCACTGAGGGCAGTTGAAACAGGCTGTGATGCCCTTCTTAAAGGAACAAGGGTAGACGGGGTCTATACCGAAGACCCCGAGAAATCTGATAAGGCTGAAAAATATGACAGTATATCTTTCGCACAGGTAATAGCCAAACAGCTGAAAGTGATGGATCAGACAGCTTTTACTATGTGCCGCGAGAATAATATGCCAATAATAGTTTTTAATATAAACATGCCGGGCGCCCTGCTTAAGGTGCTTAAAGGAGAAAAAGCAGGCACTATTGTTAAATAGAAGCTGAAAGCAGGTTTTTACATATTTTTTTTAAATTTGCTGAAAAGCAAACAATCATAACCTTAAAACTAACGGTATGAATGAAGAGATAGAAATTATAATGGAAGAAACCACCGAAAGAATGGAGGGAGCCATTAACCACCTTGAAGCAGAACTGTCAAAGCTAAGGGCAGGAAAAGCAACACCTACCCTGCTGGATGGCATTACAGTTGACTATTACGGTGTTAACACGCCACTCAACCAGGTGTCAAACATAAATACACCGGATGCCAAATCAGTTATTGTTCAACCATGGGAAAAAACAATGCTGGGTCCCATAGAAAAAGCTATTCTTGCAGCAAATATCGGTCTGACACCCATCAATAACGGTGAGATTATAAGGATCAATGTGCCTCCGCTGACAGAAGAAAGAAGGACACAACTGGTTAAAATGGTTAAGAACGAGGGTGAATCGGCTAAAATAAGTATACGTAACTCACGTAAATGGGCCAATGATGAGCTTAAAAAGCTTCTCAAGGAAGGACTGCCTGAAGACGATGAAAAAACCGCCGAGGATAATGTGCAGGAATTGACAAATAAATACATTGAAAAGGTTGATGAGGTAGTAGAGGCCAAAGAAACAGATATAATGACTGTCTGATAAATATCCGTTTTCTGCCGGCAGCTGCCACCGCTGTACAAATCACCGCAGAAGTCTGTATTGACTCTCCTCGCGGCAAGCCGCGGGGAAACTTTAGCCCGACGAAGCTAACCGAGCCTGCGAGCCCGGAGAAGCCAACCGAGCCTGCGAGCTCAGCGGAGCTAATGCGCTCGCGGGATTCAAACAATCTTTTTAAGGCTCAGATACCTGTACATTTTTAAGCTGCATTTCACACTGGATTACATTTCCGGAAAATCATTAAACATATAGGGTATATTTATGATAAACGGTCGTATAAGTGAAAGCAGTTTTAAATTAAGTATAACAAAAAAATAAAAGCCATGAAAAGATTTATTGATATTACAATGATTGCGCTGATGCTGTTTACAATTATATCACTCGCCACTGCATCGGCAGCAGACAACACCGCGGTTAACGTACAGGATCAGCAAACATACCTTACTGTAAAGGGAAAGGTTGTTGATGACGAAACAGGCGAACCCCTGATATTTGCTACTATCGCTGTTAAAGGGACCAATATTGCAACCGTGTCCAATATTGACGGCGAATTTCTCCTTAAAATTAATGAGAAGCTTGATAACCCCTATATAGAAGTGATGTATATAGGTTATATGAATAAGGAGATACCCCTGGCCAATCTCTCAACAGGCGACAACGGGAATGTAATCGACATGAGACCGGCAGTCATACCTATCGCAGAGGTTGTGGTAAAACCAATTACAGGCGAGGAGGTAATTGAAGAGGTAATAAGAAATGTAGGAAATAACTATCCGGATGAGCCCAACCTGATGACAGCTTTTTACCGCGAGACAATAAAGAAAAACAGGAATTATGTATCTATTGCCGAAGCGGTGGTGGAAGTGTTTAAAGCACCTTATAATAATGACTTCCGCTTTGATGCAGCACGCATCTACAAGGGTCGTAAAAATATCGAAACATCAAAGATAGATACCGTACTATTCCGCCTGCAGGGAGGCCCGGCCACAAGCCTTCAGCTCGATATAGTAAAGAACCCATGGAGCATACTTACCTCTGATGCCATGGAATCATATGACTACACTCTTGAAAATATTGTGGTTATAGATGAAAAGCCGCATTATGTGATTGAATTTTCACAGGTTGAAAATATGGAGATACCCCTTTTCCAGGGTAAACTGTTCGTTGATATAGACAACTATGCCGTTACTGAGGCTGAATTCAGTATTAATCTTGAGGATAAAGACCGAGCAGCTTCAATATTCGTACGCAAGAAGCCCCTCGGCATGAAGGTTACACCCGAGTCGACCAGCTACAGGGTTAAATTCCGCGAATCAGACGGACTCTACCACTTTGCCTATGCAAGGGCCGAGGTTGAGTTTAAGGTTAACTGGGATAAGAAACTGTTTAATAAAACATACATCACTATGTCAGAAATAGCTATTACTGACAGGACTGAGGAAGAAGTGATTAAATTTGCCTCCAGGGAAAGAATCAGGAAAGGTGATATCTTTACAGAAGAATTGAGCGCTTTCAGTGATCCAGACTTCTGGGGTAATTATAATGTTATTGAACCCGACCAGAGCATTGAATCGGCTATAAACAAGCTTGGACGCAAATCATGGTGGAACAGATAAGATAAGAAGTCCTGAAAATAATGGCAGCTGACAAACAAATTATAAGGAGGATAAGGAACGGGGATATCAAAGAATTTGAAACCCTGTTCCGTTCTTCCTATAATCCGCTGGTTGCCTATGCCCGGACTATCCTGAAAGATACGGATACCTCGGAAGAAATTGTACAGGAACTGTTTTATGTTTTGTGGCGCGACAGGAAAAAAATAAAAATAAAAACATCGGTCAATGCCTATCTTTTCCGCTCAGTGTATAACAGGTGTATGCACCATATGGATCATAAAAAGGTAATGATAAAACATGAAAACGAGGTAAAGAAAAACCTGCAAGGAAATTCAGGTAGCCCTGAAGATGAAATAAATTACAAGGAACTGCACGAAAAAGTGGCCGGCATAATTGAAAGGCTGCCAGGACGATGTGCAAAGATATTTTGTATGAGCCGTTTTGACGGGCTTAAGTATGCAGAGATAGCAAAAGAAATGTCCATATCTGTCAAAACAGTAGAAGCAAACATGAGTAAAGCATTAAAAGAGTTCAGGAAAGAATTATCAGCATAAAGATGAAAGCAAAAGAAAAAAATAATAACGATCTCAGGGAAAGAATGATAGCGGAGGAATTTCTTTTCGGACAGGATCAGTCAGCTCAGAAATACTGGAAGGAAATGGATGAGATAAAAGAAAAAAGTGAAAAGGCAGATGTTAATAAGGCATGGGAGAAGCTTTATAACAGGCTTGACAGTGATAAACTCATCAAAGGAGCGAAACGTAATATCCTCACTGAACCTGCATTCAGGATTGCCGCATCAATAATCCTTATTATAGGTCTTTCAGTAACAGGCATATATTACCTGGCGGAAGGCTTTGGCAATGGCAGAACCAGGGTTATAACTGCAGGCGCCGATCACAAAAATGTAAGGGTTGACCTGCCTGACGGGAGCGTGGCTTTCCTTAACAGGGAGTCAAACCTGGAATATCCTAATCGCTTCGGCAAGGAAAGCAGAACGGTAAAACTGGAGGGAGAAGCATTCTTTGAGATAGGTCATGAGGCTGACAGGCCTTTTATTATCGATGCCGGCAAAGCAAATATAACGGTGCTCGGAACATCCTTTAACGTTAATACAAACAATAACAGCGTGGAGGTATTTGTTACGGAGGGCAAAGTGATGCTTGAAAGTGCTGATAAGCTTAATTCTTTAACCATTGAACCGGGTGATATAGGATCAATCACTGATAATTCAGCGTCTAAAGACATAAATATTGATCCCAACTACCTGTCATGGAAAACAGAAATACTGAAATTTGACGGTGACAGTCTGGGTAAAGTGTTCTCAGACCTGCAAAAGGTGTATAACATAGATATTGAACTGGAGGATGAGGCCATAAATGAAAGAAGGCTTACATCAACATCCATCTTTAATAAACAATCACCGGAAACAATAATACGTATTATTTGTACTACCTTCAGCCTTGAATATGATAAGCAAGGAAATGTTTTTTACCTGTATACTAATTAAAGGTTGAATATTTGAATGGATGTATTAAACCATGTCAAACAAAATAATACACCGAAGAAGATTGTTATATGCCTTATCCTTATAACAGGCTTTGTTTTTGCTGAGGCACAGGAGAATAATGTTCTCGAAAGAAGGCTCACACTCCGGCTGAATGATGTCAGCATCTCAAATATCCTTAAAACCATATCCCGCCGCACAGGTTACCATTTCACCTATGACACCGACCTTATTGAACCCGGCAGGGTCAGCTCTGTCAGGATGACTGACAGGACACTTAAAAACATCCTTGACAGTATCTTTTATGACAGGGACCTTAACTATTCAATCATTGATAACCATATAATAATATACCACTCTGAAAGCGATTCAGCAGCCCTGATAAGGGAAGAAGGCAGAGAGCCTGTTTATAAGCTGTCAGGGACAGTTACCGATGCAGGCAATGGGCAAGCCCTGCCCTATGCAAGTATAGGCATTAAATCCAGGGGGAAAGGTACCATCTCAAATTACGAGGGAGAATTTGACCTTAACCTGCCAGGGGATTTTCTTGATGATACCCTTATCATATCATACATGGGATTCTACAATCGTATGATACCTGTTAAACAGGCTATAAACAGCCACTATAATATTGAACTCACGAGAAAATATGTTCCTATACCCGAGGTAATAATTAAGAACCGCCAGGCCCTGGAACTGATAAGACATGCAAAATGGCAGATACCTGATAATTATGGCCGTAACCCGGCACAAATGACAGCTTTTTACCGTGAATCAGTGTCAAAAAAGGACAAAATCCTTCTCTATTCCGAGGCTGTTCTCGAACTGTATAAAAGTTCATATACAGCCACCCTCCTGAACGACCAGGTTAAAATATACAAGAGTCGTAAAATCAATAACCTGGATCAATCCGATACCCTCACCTTTAAGCTTAGCTCAGGCCTCAAAGGCTGTCTTGCGCTCGACGGTGTAAAAAACACCTTCGACTTTCTCCGGGAGGATAACTTTGACGATTATGATTACACTATGACAGATATTGTCAATATCGGAGACGAGGCGGCCTATGTAATTGAATTCGAACAGAAAGAAACTGTCAATGATCTGGCTCTGCCCGAAGGTGTAATATATATCAATACTGGTAATTATGGCATACATGGAGCTGAATTTGAGATTAACAGGGATCATATCCATAAACTTGAGAGAACAGTAATACAGCGAACGGCACCCGGATTCAGGGTCAAAGCACGCTCCCTACAGTACAGGATCAATTACAGGTATATCAACGGCCGTTATTTTCTGAACCACGTAAGAGGAGATCTTGAATTTTTTGCAAGGGAAAAAGGCAGGCTCTTCGGAAGCGAATACAAGATATTCTTTGAGATGGCCATTAACGATATCGATACAGTTGATGTTCAGCGTTTCGACAGGGAAGAGCGGGCACCTGTACATTCAATCTTCTCAGAGACCATAGACAGCTATGATCATGAATTCTGGGGTACAGATAATTTTGTGGCACCGGAAGAAAGTATAAGGGAAGCCCTGTCACGAATAAATGCCCGCCTGGGTGAATACAGGCAGGAATAACTCTTATGAATCCTGTACTGTTCCGGCAGACACCTGAACCCTGTTACCTGGACCTTTAATCATTTAATAACTCTCAAGAATCCTGTACAGCTCCGTAAGATCAGGGGTCAGTATTATCTCGGTACGCCTGTTCTTCCTCCTTGCCTCTGCTGTTTTCGCATCCTCAACAGGCAAATACTCACCCCTGCCTGCTGCTGTCAGCCGCCCGGGATTAATGCCCGTGTCGTCAAGCAACACCCTTACAACGGTTGTGGCCCTCTTAACGCTTAAGTCCCAGTTATCCTGTATGGGTCCGCCCGAAGAGATATACGGGACATCATCGGTATGACCCTCTATGGTTATCTGTATGTCAGGATTGTTTTTCAATACAACAGCCAGCTTCTTCAGAGCATCACGACCGTTGGCATCAATATTATAGCTCCCGGTGCGGAATAACAGTTTCTCTTCAAGAGATACATATACCTTACCGTTCTTCATAGATACGGTAAGCCCTTCCCCTTCAAAACCAAACAGGGCATCCGACACCTTGTTCTTCAGGTCTTTCACTATCCGTGTCTGGTCTTCCAGTATCTGCTCCAGCTCACTGAGTCTCTCGTCCCTCTTCTCCAGCTCATAAGCCAGCTCATCCAGGGCAGCCCTTTTGGCCTCCATGTTCATCTCCAGCTGACGCATCAAATCCTCCTTGTCCTGCAGATTCTCCTGGGCCTCCTGCAATTCCCTCAGCAGGCGCCTTGTTTCAGCAACATTGCCACGTATAAGATCTTCCTGGGCTTTCTGCAGATCAGAATAACGCTTGCTGATATCATTATATTCAGCCATAGCCCTGTCAAGCTCCTCCTGCAATGACTCCTTCTCCTGACCCATACCGGACAATTCTTCCTCCAGTGACTTTATCTTTGCCTTCATCTCCCTGTTGCTCATAGAAAGATCAAGATTCTCCGTCTTAAGCTCATCCCGCTCATTCATATACTGAACACTCTTGTCATGCAGGGTCTTATATCTCCCCCCGGGAACACATGAAACAAAGGCAAAAACAGTTAAAAGGAAAAATATCTGGTATAATCTTATATTATTCATGGCAGTTCTTTTTTAAACAATTAACAGTGATCTGAGTTAACTTATTGCATAATGAAGCAAATATATATCAATCACAAAAATAACATTTTCCCTCTTCCTGCATATAAACCATATGCTAATTATATTTATATCTTTTATATCTTTGCAACAGCCCAAAAAATATTAGCCCAGTATAATGTACGATCTGCTTAACACAATTTCTTCCCCTGATGATCTGAAAAAACTTAAGCCCGAACAGCTGATAACATTGAGTAAAGAGCTAAGGGAATTTATCATCGATATTGTCAGCTGCAATCCCGGCCATTTCGGAGCCAGCCTGGGGGTAGTGGAACTTACGGTTGCCCTGCATTATGTATATAATACACCCTCTGACAGGATAATATGGGACGTGGGCCACCAGGCCTACGGGCACAAGATATTAACCGGCCGTCGCGATAATTTCCATACCAACCGTAAATACAAAGGCATCAGCGGCTTCCCCAAGCGTGAAGAAAGTGAATATGATGCTTTTGGCGTGGGTCATTCATCAACATCCATATCCGCTGCACTGGGCATGGCCAAGGCGGCCAGGCAAAAAGGAGAAAAAAAGCAGATAGTGGCAGTGATAGGCGACGGTGCCATGACAGCCGGCATGGCCTTCGAGGGGCTCAATAATGCAGGTTCCGAAAACTCGGACATCCTGGTTA
>JBKHBA010000065.1:0-10901 GCA_046542595.1 Bacteroidales bacterium
GACAGGTCGAGGCTGCCCAGGGCCGATGATGGCTCGTCACTGCCCGGCACAGGCATGCCCAGCCTCTCACATGTGCTTACCAGCTTGCTTCCGCCTGTCATAAACCAGAGCTCAACGGCAGGCAGGTTAAGCGAATGTGCCAGGGCATACCACATAGCCACGGTGCTGTCTGCTGTCGAGCGCATGTCTGTATTCTGCGGGTGCCAGTCGTCATAATCCGGGTAATCCCTGTCCTCGTTCTCCAGGTAGGTACAAGGTCCTGCTCCCTCCTCCAGGGCGGTGGCATAGAGGAAGGGCTTGAAACATGATGCTGACTGCCTGTGCGAGAGCACCATATCGAAGGGCAGCAACCTGTAGTTATTACCGCCTACCCATGTGAGCACCGAGCCGTCGCGGGGATCAGTAACGAGCACGGCTGCATTGAGCATGCGGTAGTAATGCCAGAGGCTGTCTGAACGGCTCATGGTGCGCATTACTATACCACCATGGTCGTATACCTGCATCCTGCTTACCAGGGTATCACTTCCATTCATTAATGATCGCTGCCGGGCATACCATTGTTTTTTGTTACCGGACTGTTCCATCTCCCTGTCAAGCAGCTTCTGCATATCTGCCAGGTGGCGCTCTGCTGTACTTATTGCCGCCTGCTGCATGCCCATATTGAGGGTGGTATATATCCTCAGGCCGTCTTTTTCGAGTTCATAACCCTTGCCATTCTCAGCTTCTGCTTCATCGAGTATATCTTCAACCCTTTGCCTGACCCTGTGGACGAAATATCCTGCCGGGGCATTTTTGTTAAGATTGTTATAGTGGATGCCGAGCGGCCTCTCCTGTGCCTCCCCGGCCTCTTCCTGGCTTATATATCCTGCACCGGCCATCAGTGACAGGACAGTATTACGCCTGGACTTTGATGCCTCCGGGTTCATATGCGGGTTATAGAGAGTATTGGCCTTCAGCATGCCAACCAGAACGGCCGACTCGTGCAGCTGCAGCTTACGCACCGGCTTACTGAAATACCTGTGTGCGGCCGATTCAACACCGTATACATCCTCGCCGAAGGGCACCGAGTTAAGGTAGAGCAGCAGTATCTCATCCTTGCTGTACACCTCTTCTACCCGCGCTGCTATAATTATCTCTTTCATCTTGTTAATTGCCAGTTCCAATACGGCATACTTTTTCCTGCCATACATATTCTTGACCAGCTGCTGGGTTATGGTGCTTCCTCCCCCGCTGCTCCTGTCGCCCAGCAATATTGTTTTAAGAAAAACACGGAGGTAGCTCCTTGTGTCGTACCCACGGTGATCATAAAAACGCCTGTCCTCGGTGGCTATCAGTGCTTCCCTGAGGTGAACGGGCACATCATCCCAGCTAATATTGGTACGATTCTCGGCAAAGTATTTCCCTATCAGCTTATTATCGGCCGAGTAGACAAGTGAGGCCTCCTCGTTGCCAAGCTGTTCCAGCTCACTTTTATCGGGCAGCCTGCCGAATACATTACCAAAGACCATCAGTACCAGCATACCTGCCAGCACTACAAAAAGAGCAATAACAGAGCCGATAATGTTAAATACCAGCTTTCTCCTTTTAATGGCTTTTATATTTTTCTTTCTCTTTGTGCCCATCAGTCCTCTTATGCAGGAAACATTTCACCTCGGTATTCATAAATGCAAATTTACTTTGTGCCCATCAGTCTTTTTATACAGGTAACATCCGGATATAAGAATGCAAAGATAGCTATTGGGAATAAAACTAATAATGCCGCTTCTTATTGTTTACAGTTAATATCCAATAGATTTGATACAGGAATAAAATATCATCTTTGCACCGATGGTGAGTAGTACTGGCAGCAGGATAATGATTGATTATTTTAGTACCTGGCCTGAGATCACTAAAAAAAAATATAATAATGTCTATTAAACTGTACATTTTTTATTATATTTGTCCATTATATTATACATTATGGCTAAAAGAAAACACATATTATTACCAAAATCAAGGCGAATACTTTCAGAGGTAGGTGAAAATATAAGGATGGCAAGATTAAGGAGGAAGTTAAGCACCGCGCAGGTTGCTGAGAGGGCAAATATAAGCAGAACGACTTTATATGCTATAGAAAAAGGAATGCCGAATGTAAGTATTGGATACTATTTCTCTGTATTAATAGTACTGGGACTGGAAAAAGACTTTTTGTTAATCGCCAGGGACGATGAACTGGGTAGAAAAATACAGGATGCCAAATTAAAGACACCCAACCGGGCTCCGAAAAGGAAAAAAGATGAATAAGCGAACAATATACGTGTATGCCGACAGACAGGAGACAGGAGCACCTGTTTTGATCGGTCTTTTATATTCTGAAAGATTACGGGGAAAGGAAGTGTTTAGCTTTGAATACAACGATGAATGGTTAAAATCAGATAATGCCTTCTTATTTGATCCCGATTTACAATTATATTCAGGATTACATTATTTGAATGACGAGAAAAAAGCAAACTTTGGAATATTTTTGGATTCGTCACCTGATCGCTGGGGAAGATTATTAATGAGAAGAAGAGAAGCTGCCCTGGCCAGAATAGAAAAAAGACCGGAAAAAACACTATTTGAAACAGATTATTTGCTTGGCGTTCATGACGGGCACAGGATGGGAGCCCTGAGGTTTAAACTTGACAGTAAGGGACCTTTCTTAAACAACAATAATAAATTTGCCAGCCCTCCCTGGAGTTCTCTTAAGGAACTGGAACAAATTAGTTTAAAACTGGAAGAAGATGACGTAGTTGATGATCCTGAATATTTTAAATGGTTAAGTATGTTAATGGCTCCCGGTTCGTCATTGGGAGGTGCAAGGCCAAAAGCAAGTATTGTTGATCAGTATAATAATCTATGGTTGGCAAAGTTTCCGAGCCTGAGCGATAACACAAACACCGGTGGGTGGGAAATGGTTACTTATGAACTTGCTGTAGGAGCCGGAATTAAAATGGCCGAGTCAAGAGTACAGAAATTTTCGTCTGATCATTATACTTTCCTTACAAAACGATTTGACAGAGCCGGCAAAAATATAAGAATCCATTTTGCCAGTGCCATGACCATGCTGGGTTACAAGGATGGAGAAGATTTTAGTCATGGTGCCAGCTATCTTGAAATTCTGGAATTCATCAGCAATAATGGAGCAAACGTAAATGAAGACCTGGAGGAATTATGGAGGAGAATTGTTTTTAATATTTGTGTTTCAAATACAGATGACCATTTAAGAAATCATGGTTTCATCTTAACAGAAAAGGGTTGGGTTTTATCTCCTGCATTTGATATAAATCCGGAAGAGACAGGTACGGGTCTTAAGCTAAACATAAATGAGAATGATAATTCACTCAACCTGGATCTTGCCATGGATGTATGTGAATATTTCAGGTTGACAAAAGGAATGGCAGGAAAAATAATGAAAAAGGTAAAAAGGTCAGTTCAGGATTGGAGAACCATTGCATCAAAATATGGAATTTCAAAAACGGAGCAGGACATAAAAGCCATTGCATTCAATAATTAAAATTATGAAGTCCTGGACTACAAAAGAAGGAACCAAAATATACAGGTTATTACACGTACCTGCAAACGTATACCTTATCAGGAATGAAGACCGGCAGGTACTGGTTGACACTTCAGCGAAATTCTTTTACAGAACTCTCAGGAAGCACCTGGAGAAATTTTCATTCGGCAGCGGTCATTCAGACTGCCTGGTACTGACCCATACACATTATGACCACTGCCAGAATGCTGCTGCCCTTAAGGAAGAGACCGGCTGCAGGATTATTGTAAGCAGGAAGGCAGAGGAATCAATCACCAATGGATATACATCACCTCCCGCAGGCACAATGCCATTAACCAGGCTGTTAATTGCCCTGGCCGGGAAAAGAGGTAACAAAGATTTCCAGTACAGGCCTTTCGAGGCAGATGATACGGTTACAAAAGAATACCATCCGTTCAGCAATGATAATATTAAAATCATTCCTACACCCGGTCACAGTGCAGACTCTATGAGTATTATTGTGGATAAGGAGGTAGCCCTCGTAGGTGATGCCATGTTTGGCATTTTCATAAGATCAATCTACCCTCCTTTCTGTGATGATACTGATGAGATGCTTAAAAGCTGGGCAAAGCTTATCGATACGGGATGCACCCTTTTCCTCCCGGGCCACGGCAAACCTGTACCCTTTCACCGCCTCCTGGCCCAATACCACAAACACAACAGCTGATCCTATAATGCAGTAATCAATTGGTATTTACCGGACAATTCCATAACTTGCATATAGAATCCCGAATAAACCATAAAATCTGCAGCAGTATGAAAAACTCCTTATTGACCATTATCTCAGCATTCATGTTGTTTAATTTACCGGCCGGATATTCACAGGACGGGCGGCAGGAGACCAGGTACAATGAAGAAGTACTCAACGAAGCCCTTGTAAACGGGGTTGTACTGGGTATCCCGGGCATCTCGGTTGCAATAGCTCAGGGAGACAGTCTTGTATGGACAGGTACGGCAGGATACAGCGATCTGACCGGGAAGGTACCCGTAAAGAGCGGTGACCGGTTCGGTATAGGGAGCATAACAAAAACCTTTGTTGCCATTGCTGTTCTCCAGCTGGCTGAGGAGGGCAGACTTGACCTTAACAGGGTACCGGCTGACTACCTTGAACCGGGCATTGCCGTTGAGGTCCCCAATACTGATAAGGCAACACTGAGAGAACTGCTTAACCACCAGAGCGGCATTCCCACATGGGAGTTCCGTCCCGAATGGATAAGAAAGGGCCGCGGCAGGGAGATGGACCTTAACCATACATGGGACAAGACTGAGACACTGGAATATGTTACAGGCGATAAGGTCTCTGCCGATTTCGAACCTGGAGCAGAGTATTCCTATTCCAATACCAATTACACTATCCTTGGCCTCGTAATTGAAGCGGTGACAGGTAACGATGTGATGACAGAGATACGGAGACGGATATTTGAACCACTTAATATTGAAAACACCTACCTCGAGTCTTTTGAAGAAATCCCCGGTGGCTACGTTAACCATTACCATTATGCCACCCCCCGTTTCATAAGCACTGCCGGCGTTCATGAAGATTTTCCTGAGATACGCCCCTGCCTGGTTGAATCAACAGCCGGCAACCTGTCGCCCGAATGGGCAGCCGGTGGTATGGTTTCCACTGCCTCCGACCTGGTTCGCTGGGCCCGGGCTTTGCGCGACGGGGAGCTGCTGAATGATGATATGCACAAGGAGTATTTCACTTATTATCCACCGGCAAACGCAGGTAACCCGCGGATGAAATACCTGCAGGGCATCTACAGGCTTGAAGAATATATTGATGGTAAGGATGTCACGGGCCATTCCGGCGGAACACTGGGATTTACGGCAATGATGTTCTGGGTAGAGGACACTGATATTATTGTTGTTTCGCTGGCCAATGTTGGAGCCATGCACAGCGGACTGGACCATTCACCACCGGGCATATTTTACCGAGACATCCTGATGCCTGCAGTGATGAAGTACCTTGGTTACAGGTAAAAAGTCAATAGCTAAAACGCTCTGATAATGACCACCCCTGTTGTAAAAGATGGCCTTACTTTGCAACTTACCGGAAACATGATTCTTACTATAATCATATAAATTCCAGCATGAGATGAACAGGTTTAAGAGAATACTATATATATTTTCCATAACAATAATAATAGCTGCGTTATTCCTGGTTGATTATTCAGCATTATTCAGCAGGCAGAACCTTACATCCCTCCTCTTGATTATTACCGCAGCAGGGAATATTGTAATACTTACCATGCATAAGGATTCCTGAAAGCTATTACATAATCAACCCTTTACCACCCTGCTTCTTATTAACTTGTATAATTCGCCGAACACGAATACCAGTGATGATGCCAGGGTGATAACAAGTATATCGATCCATGGCAGGTCGCGGAATTTAAAAATCTCCTGCATAAAGGGCAGTTTAATGGCTGCCAGCTGCAATACTATTGAAACAAAGAATGCCAGGATAAGCCATCTGTTTCTGAAGAAGCCAATAGCGAATGCTGACTTTTTTAATGAGCGCAGGTTAAAAGCATTGAATATCTGTGTCATGGCCACAACCAGGAAGGCACCCGTACGCGCTTTCTCCACACCCTCAGGGCGGTAATGACTGAAAGCGAGCAATGCCAGCACCACCATAACAGGCACTATAATAAGCAGGTTGGGAAGTATCTCTTTATTGATGATCCGCTCCGACTTCCTGACAGGCGGCTGCTTCATCATATCTTTATTTCCCGGCTCGGTAGCCAGTGATATATCCATTATACCGTCTGTTACCAGGTTGACCCACAGTATCTGGGTGGGCGATAAAGGATAGGTAAAGCCTATGGCCAGGGCAGCCACCAGGTTAAGTGTAGATGCAAAATTAGTGGTTATAAGGAAGAATGTTGTAAGCCTTATATTACGGAAGACAATACGCCCCTCTTCGATAGCATCTATTATGCTCGCAAAATTATCATCCGACAGGACTATCTGTGAGTTATCGCGGGCCACATCTGTACCCCTCTGCCCCATGGCTATCCCCAGGTCTGCCACCTTCAGCGCCGGGGCATCATTAACACCGTCGCCTGTCATGCCGATAATAAGCTCCTTGCCCTGCACCGACCGGGCTATCCTCAGTTTAGCATCCGGACTGACACGGGCAAAGACATTGGTACACTCAGTGTACTTATCCAGGGTCTCATCATCCACCTCCAGGTCCTGTCCCGTCAGCACCAGCGGACAATCATCCTTTTCCTCCTCCCCCGGTTCTATTATCCCCACTTCCCTGGCTATTGCCATGGCTGTCTGTTTATGATCGCCCGTAACCATTATCACCCGTATGCCGGCCGTCTTGCATTTTGCCACCGCCTCTTTTACCTCTTCCCGCGGCGGATCGATTATACCATACAAACCTGCAAAGACAAGATCTCCAGCATCTTCTTCCCTTACCTCACGGCTATCCTTGCCGGCAGGTTTATAAGCGTATCCTATAACCCGCATACTCTGGTTACTTAGCTCATCCGTTTTATCTTTTATCTCTTTCGCTGTCTTATCATCCAGCTTTCTGCCGCCATCTCCGGTGATATATTTTGAGGAAAGGGACAGTATCTTCTCCGGAGCCCCCACAAAAAGCATCTCGCGGCTTTCATCAGGATAAGAGATCAGGGAGGCCCTGAACTTATTCTCCGGGTTAAAAGGAAGATCATCCAGCACCTCTATATCTTTGAAAGGACTCTCCTTCTTCAAACATGTCTTTTCACACAGCACAAGCATGGCGGCTTCTGTAGGATCACCTCCCACTTCAGGCTGCTGATCATCATCTTCCTCACCTTCCCCATCTTTATCTTCTTCGTTGCCTTCCTTTATGCTTGCATCATTACAGTTGCCGGCAATAATGATCGATTTAGCCAGCACCTTGTCATCCTTTATCGACACCTCACTGTCACCCGATTTAACTTCGCCCTGCATCTGGTAGCCCTCACCTGTAACGGAATATTCATCACCACCGGGTATAAAGATCTTTTTTATGGTCAGCACACCCTGTGTTATGGTTCCCGTCTTATCTGACAGTATCACATTAAGCGATCCGGCTGTCTCGGTAGCAGTGAACTCACGTATGATAGCATTTTTCTTAGCCATCCTGTTAGCACCTATGGCCAGTACAATTGACAGAACGGCAGGCAGTCCTTCAGGAATGGAAGAAACCATGGTGGCAATTGTGACAAGCAGCGACTCTTCAAAATCAAAATCCCTTATAAAATAGCCTACAATAAAAACGATGATAGCTGTTATCACTGCTATGGCGGCCATTATTTTCGCTACCTGGGCCGTCAGTTTCCTGAACCGGCTTTCTTTCTCCCCCACCTCTTTTAAAGACTCGGCTATCTTCCCCAGTTCTGTATTCTCAGCAGTTGCTGTCACTACCACTTTGCAGCTGCCCCTGGCAACATGGGTACCCTTGTAAACCATATTTTTCCTGTCGGCCAAAGGTGTTTCCTCGCTCAGGGTCTCCTCTGTCTTGCCGGCAGGCAGTGATTCTCCGGTCAGCGATGCCTCCACCAGCTGCAGATTTTTGGACCTTATGATACGCCCGTCGGCGGGCACTGCCCTGCCCTCCTCAAGCAAAAGTATATCACCCGGCACCAACCCGCTAACATCCACAATTGATCGTTCACCGTTTTCCAGTATACTTGTTTCATGGCTGAGAAGCTTCTTCAGTGACTCAACGGATTTCTCAGCCTTGTACTCCTGGAAAAAGCCTATGCTGGCATTGACAAGGATAACTCCTATTATAACCCAGAAATCAATGGCATGACCTGCAAAATAGGAAATCAGGGCTGCGGCAATAAGCACATACACAAGAAAATCCTTGAACTGCTTAAGAATAAGTGACAGAATACTGGTTCTTCCCTTTTCCTCCAGTTTATTCTCTCCGAATTCCTGCAACCTCTTTTGCCTTTCATCATGGTCCAGGCCATTATTGTCGCTCTTTAAACGCTTAACTGCATCATCAGCATCTATGCTGTGATAAGGAAATTTCTGATTAATGTCCATTCTAAAAGTTTAATATTGTATTAAGCTGTTTTGAATACCTCCGGACCATGTTTTCATTACCACAGTTTTTATTCCATTTGTTATAATAATGCATAGCTTACTGATTTAGTGGCATTTTCAATATTGTGAAAATTTTATTATGTGAGTAAAATACTACAACAAATGGGGATTTATTCCACATAAAAAGTGAATATGACAGGTGCCGGCTATAAATTCCTGTCTCCACAATTGTGGACAATTACCACGAATATGGCCCTTTATATCACAGCCTTTCAAATGCCGGAATCACAGACTGAAATCATATATATCTGTAGTACTTAATATTGCGGGTATAGCCGCAAATATGGCACAGGATTGTAGCGCTGTAACACCAGGAAAAGAACTTAATTAATAAGAAGCCGGGAGATATAGCAAAGCAATATTAAGGAGATGCAGCACAGCAAGGAGATGCAACAACATATTTAATAAATAATGAACCTAAGATATAAAATCATGCTAAGACATCAGAAAAAAGTACTAAGTAGCGTCAGGCATTATTTTCCTCTTTTCAGAAAAGAACTGAAAAAAAGCCTGGAATGGCTGAATGATGATGAGATAGGCGAACTGGAAGAATGGCTGGAGATTAACTTCGACGGTAAACATGCAGAAATAATAGAGGAAGTTTTCAGTTATCAGAAAAAGACCTTTTAATCTCGCGATTCCTTAATTCCGGGCAAAGGGCACTACAATGCAGCCTAAGAAAAACAATCAAAACAATCATGGCAGGCATGCTCCCGGCTTTGTTGTAGTAACTGTGGATTATTACCACGAATGTGGCCTGTTTCATCACAATTGCTCAAAGACAAAAACGTAAATCAAAATCATATAGCCCTGTATTACTGAATATTGCAATCATAGAATAAATATGGCACGGGATTTTCATACCTGATAACCAGTATTATGAATAAACAATAACAGGAACACAATTTATTAAAACAAAAAGATTACTATGAAAGATTTTCATGAACCACAGGAAGCATTGCCTGAAAAGACACTTGACTATGCCAGGGCGCTTCATTCATTAATTGAAGAACTGGAAGCAATAGACTGGTACCAGCAACGTGCTGATGTTACATCAGATAAGCAACTGAAGAAAGTACTGGAACATAACAGGGATGAAGAGATGGAACATGCCTGCATGGCCCTGGAATGGATGAGGAGGACCGTTGACGGATGGGATGACATGCTGAAGACTTATCTCTTCACGGAAAAAGAAATTACGAAGATTGGACACTAATAAAAAAGGAAGGATATGAATATTTTAAAGAAAAACATAGCACCGATTACTGATCAGGCATGGAAAGAGATCAATGAGGTGGCAGGAAATATATTTGAAATATACTTAAGCGGAAGGCGGTTACTGGATATCGACGGTCCTAACGGACTGGAAATGGGAGCGATATCCACCGGTCACCTTATCATGCCCGATAATCCTAAAAAAGAAGGTATAAATTGGGGCATAAGGGAGGTAATGCCGCTTATCGAGATAAGGAAGCCCTTTGAACTTGATATCATGGAAATAGACAATATAAACAGGGGGGCCCTGGATGCCGATATCGGACCACTGGAGGAGGCAGCCAAAGAGATAGCCCTGTTCGAAGAGAAAGTGATATATGAAGGGTTTAGCAGGGCAAATATTAAAGGGCTGGAAAAAAGTGCCTCTGACAAAGCAACAGTATTGCCTGATGATCCGGGTGAATTCCTGACTGTTATAAATGAACAGCTGAGAAAGCTTATGAAAGAAGGAGTTGAAGGTCCGTACAGTCTTATACTGAGTGAAGATAAGATGAAGGTACTGAACAGCATATCAAAAGGCTACCCGGTGGAGAAACAGCTGAAGAAGATGATCAGCGGCAAAATAATAACTCAGTTTGCAAACAATAAGTCTTACCTGCTGTCAGAGCGCGGAGGCGATTATGAAATGGTGCTCGGCCAGGATATGTCAATAGGATATGATGCACATGATACAAGGAAGGTGAAGCTGTATTTCACTGAATCCTTTACCTTCAGGGTGATGAGCCCTGAGGCAATCAAAGTGTTTACAGGAGCATAGGGGTTTTTTTGATGAGTAGCTTTGCCGGTTTGTTCTGTGTTATGCTTATATCCGGGACAATACCGGCAAAGTATTATTAGAAGCAAACATAATAAACAGAACAGTTGTTTTATACAGACTCATTCAAATTACCAATATCATGAAAAGTTCATTAAAAAATCAACATTATTTCACATTAAGAGTATGATTACTTTTTAA
>JBKHBA010000066.1:0-10836 GCA_046542595.1 Bacteroidales bacterium
AGGTTATTGCCCTTACTGTATCCCCCGATATCACCAAAAACCTGTGAGGTTCCAAATCCGCCATAGACCTCATACCTGCGGAGCTTCCAAAGCTGTGCGTTCGCCAAAGGAGATAAAAAAACAATCACAAAGAGAACCAGGAAAACCCGTTTCATAATTTCTTTCTAATAAATAATTATATACAAATATAATAATCCATACAAAACAATCCTAATCAATTTCTATGGTCGGCACCCCACATCAATTTATTACGCAGGGTGCTGAAAAAGTCCTGGCCCTCAACATTAATTGTTTTAATGGTATAGCCGGCCCTTGTAATAATGAGCTCACGGAAAAAGGGGAGGCGTACTGACCTGAAATCACATGTAACAAGATACTCCGGGCTTCTTCCTTCAACCACGAGCCGCAGCCTGCTGTACCCGGGCAGCACTATAGGCCTGACACTCAATGTGTGTGGCGATAAGGGCGAAATAACAATACTTTCATCTGACGGCGATAATATAGGTCCACCCGTACTCATATTATAGGCTGTTGAACCTGTAGCAGTGGATATTATAAGGCCGTCTGCCCAGTAGGTATTAAGATACAGGTCATCAACATACACCTTAACCATGATCATATTCAGGTCGGCCTTCTGCACTGTAATATCATTAAGGGCCACATTGGAGGTACCCATTGCTCCGAAAGGCTCTACAAGCTCAATAAGGTGCCTGTTTATAAGGGTATATTCACTTCTGATTATTTTCTCCAGTGAACCTGCAATATCATCATGTATATTTGCCAGGAAACCCATACGGCCGGCATTAACACCTGCAATGGGTATGCCGGAATCACGCACCTGGAGCACCGATTCAAGGAAGGTTCCATCGCCTCCCACACTTAGCACCAGGTCCGGACGGATATTTTCATTATACAGGTTCCTGAACGTGCTCAAAGAATTATCGCCAACGGTCTTTGAAAGGTTTTCATGAAGTATAACATCTATATCATGGCCGTCCAGCACCCTCAGAATATCCTCTATACAGGCAGCTGTTGTCTTCCCGTTATCAGATCCGAAAATAGCAATCTTATTGAGCATTGGTAACAGGTTTAAATATCCAGGTAACGCATAAATGAGTCAAAACGGTCAGAATAGAAGTTATCCATATCATCATCATCATCCCCGTGCCAGGCCGTCACCTCATACTCATAACGTTCAAATGTCCTTATTACAGGCATCAGGTTACCGGTATTCAGCTTAATGGTGAGCTCCATCCTGGTAGAGTCAGGATGTGATGATATATAGAGGTTAAGTATTTTTGCATTATTACTTTCAATGATCTGTGCTATCTGCGAAAGTGAATAATCATTCTGCAGTATGTCAAGAACTATCATCCCTCCCGGCTCCTTGAGTGATGACATCTCTGCCAGCTTCTCTATCAGGCCGCTTACCAGTATAACACCCTTGTAATGATTTTTGTCATCAAGAACAGGTATTACTGTCAGTTTAAGTCTGGCCGCCAGGCTTATCACATCAAAAATATGGTGGTCAACCCTGACAAAGGGTTTCATTAATGACAGTTTATGGTTGCCTATGGCCTGTTCAGGATCATTCTGGTCATAAATATCAGCATCCGATATAAGTCCAAGAAATTCCATATTATTAACAATAGGCAGATGGGATATACGGAATACTTCCATCCAGTTAAGGGCATTCTGGCCTGTATCGGAGGTTTTTAATTCAGGCACCTCTTCAGATATGAGTTCTTTTGCCAGCATTTCAATTATTTCTTATTCTCATTATTAAGGACACAACTAATGTAATGAAAAAATTATTTATTATTGTTTAATTCATTTCTTATATCAAAATTTGCATAAACAGTTACAAACATGACAAGATTAAGTGTAAATATCAACAAAATTGCCACTATAAGAAATGCAAGAGGGGGGAATATTCCTGATGTACACAGGGCGGCAATAGAATGTGAAAGCTACGGGGCTGAAGGCATAACGGTACATCCCCGCCCGGATGAGAGGCATATAACATATAATGATGTACGGACAATAAGGCCTGATATAAAAACCGAATTCAATATTGAAGGCTACCCTTCCGAGAGCTTCATCAAACTGGTGAGCGAGGTAAAGCCTCACCAGGTGACTCTTGTACCCGACCCTCCTGATGCCATTACATCAAACGCAGGATGGAACACCATTAAGCAGGCTTCATTCCTGAAAGATGTGATCACTGTTTTTAAGGAACTGGGCATACGTACCTCTATTTTTATTGAAACAGATATAAGCACAATAGAGGCTGCAAAAGATACCGGCTGTGACAGGCTGGAGCTGTATACCGAGCCCTATGCCACAGGCTATCCCTCTGATCCGGAAAAAGCCATAGCCCCCTTCGTTAAGGCGGCCGTGACAGCCAGGAAACTGGGACTGGAACTTAATGCAGGTCACGATCTTAACCTGGAGAACCTTAAATATTTCTCTGAAAACATACCCTGGCTGAAGGAGGTATCCATAGGACATGCACTGATATCCGATGCACTGTATTATGGTTTGCAAAATACAATAGGCATGTATAAAAGATTACTTGTAAGAGACTGAAAACAGACAGGGATTGGAGATTGTTGTAAGACTGAAAAAACAAGGATAATAGATTGTTGCAAGACTGAAAAAGGCAAGGATAGGAGATTATGGATTTATATTACAGGGAATATGGTAAGGGCTATCCTCTTATTATTCTTCATGGCCTTTACGGGTCGTCTGATAATTGGATATCCATTGCCGGCAAGCTGTCCGGAAGCTACAGGGTGATACTGCCGGACCTCAGGAATCACGGGCGCTCAGCCCATGATCCCGTGCACACTTATGAAGCAATGAGTAAAGACCTGTTTGAGCTGGCAGGCAGGCTGGACATTGACAGATTCATCCTTGCCGGGCACAGCATGGGTGGAAAGACCGCCGCATATTTTGCCAGGCAATGGCCGGAAATGCTTACCGGACTGGTAGTAATAGATATATCTCCCTTCAGGTCCGGCCCGGAGAAGGAAATAGCAGGCGGAATGCATAAGCTGATACTGAAAAAAATGGCTGAAACCGATCCCTCAGAAATAAAAGACAGGAAGGAAGCAGACCTTATGTTCAGGGACATAATCTCTTCAGCAAAGGTAAGGAACTTCCTGCTCAAGAACCTGCACAGGAATAATAAAGGTGTCTTTGAATGGAGACTTAATCCCGGGTATCTTTATAATAACCTTGATAATATATATGAGGGACTGGATATACCGGGGACAGATGAAACTGATACTATAAGCGGTTTTCCTGTATTTTTTCTAAGAGCAATGAAATCGGGTTATATACGGGAAGAAGATTATGAGCCCATACAGCGCCTGTTTCCTGCAGCTGAAATAATTGAAGTACCAGGCACCAGCCACTGGATACATGCCGAAAAACCAGAGCTGATAATAAAGCTGGTAAAAGAAAATTTTCCGGGGTGAGCATGACCGGGAGCGTATGAGCATGACCGGGAGCGGTGCCCCCCTCAGTCCCCGAAAACAGTGACAGTCTCTATCCTTTCTGCAGTAATCGTATTATTATTTCTGAACTTAAGGAATACCTGGGTCAGGGCAATAACATCCTTCTCACAATACCTGGCTATCCTGATAATATCATTCTCTTTCCAGTACACATCTGCTACCATGGAACCGTCAATATCATCTTTTGGTGTATCAATGCCCAGCAACCCGGCTATAAGGGCAAGGGAAGTATAATGTTTATAATCCCCGAACTTCCACAGCTCCATGGTGTCCAGCAGACCCACCTCCCACGGTTTCCTGCCGGCATTATCCAGTAAGGCGGGTATCTTAATCCCGTTTATCAGCATACGGCGGGCAATATAAGGATAATCAAATTCTTTGCCATTATGAGCACACAGCACGGCCTGCCTGTTTCTGCAGAAACCCCTGAGCATCGCGGCAAAATCATCCAGCAACAGCTTCTCATCATGTCCGTAAAAAGATTTAATTCTAAGTGACATATCACTTTCTGCGCCTGTAATAAAACCGGCAGATATGCATATAATCTTTCCGAACTCAGAATATATCCCGGCCCTGGAATAAACATCGGCAGCACTCTGTTCAGCCGTCCTGAAATACGATGATTTCTTATCCCACATCTGCTGGAATCCCGGACTCAACTTATCAAATGAGGGTACAGCGGGTGCTGTTTCAATATCAATAAAAAGTACTCTTCCCGGATCAATATCTTCCAATAGTTTCATATGATTATATTTTATATTATTTATTTCATTGGCCACATGGAACTTACCATTAAAAAACAATCATGCTCTTAATGTGAAATAATGATGATTTTTTAATGTACGTTTCATGGATATAATTTTCATTTGCATCTGTCACTTATATAATTTTATTACAGTCACATTTCGTCTTAAATCGCATGTTTCCCAGTGCTGCAATCCTGTTAAGACCGGTTTTATGGTGCAGGCTTTTCAGCTGCCGGCCAGGAATTAAGATATTTTTCAACGGCAGACACCAGCATATCAATGGCAACCTCGTTTTCCCCTCCTCCGGGTATTATTATGTCGGCATACCTTTTTGTTGGCTCAATAAACTGCAGGTGCGAAGGCTTAACGGTCTCGTAATACCTTTTCAGCACCATATCAATATTACGCTCCCTCTCTTCCATGTCGCGGTAAATAACCCTGGCCAGACGGTCATCAGGATCGGCATCCACATAGGCCTTAATCTGCATTTTCTTCCTCAGCTCTGCATCGGTCAATACCAGTATGCCTTCAATAATAATGACCCGGGCAGGCTTTATCACAATAAACTCTTCACTGCGTGTGCAGGTTATGTATGAATACCGGGGCATATTAACACTGTGCCCGTCCGAGAGGGCTTCAATATGCCTGTTCAGCAGGCTGAATTCTATGGAGCCGGGGTGATCGAAATTGATTTTCTGCCTTTCTTCCAGGGGAAGATGCCTGTTATCCTTATAATAAGCATCCTGCGGAATCATGATAACATTTTCGTCACCCAGCAATTCCATCACCTTTCGTGTAACCGTTGTCTTGCCAGACCCGGTGCCGCCGGCAATTCCTACAATCAACATAATTTTTATTACTTTTGTCAATGATATCTGAACCAAAAATACTAATTTCTGCCAATGAATAAAGGAATCAGAGGGTATGAACCCTTTAAAGCCTTATTATTAATCAGGTGATTGGCTTTTTTTAATGCTTCACAAAAAAAACAGGCTTTTTTCTGCAGGCTCGCTGAAGAAGGCTGAGCCTGCCGGACGACAGGAGAATGACTGAAATAATTAATCAGGGAGCAAGACAGTAAAAGGAATCAGAATAAATATAATTTTTTAAAGCTACAGAGCTTCTATGACCAGTTTATACCCACTTAAATTTTTACCTGTCCTGAAAGAAAGAGTATGGGGAGGCAACAGCCTGGCTGCCAGGTATGGTAAAAAAGCGGATCCGGATACCAGTATAGGCGAAAGCTGGGAGCTGTCAGGCTTACAGGGTGATATCTCACAGGTAGCAAACGGCTTTCTTGAAGGAAACAACCTGGAAGAGATCATTGAAGTCTATATGGGAGACCTTGTGGGTGAGGATATATTTGAAAAATTCGGCCGTGAATTCCCGTTGCTGATCAAGCTTATTGATGCTGCGGATGACCTTTCAATACAGGTACACCCGGATGATGAACTTGCCAGGGAAAGACATCATGCCTGGGGAAAAACAGAAATGTGGTATGTCCTTGAGGCAGCCGATAATGCCCTTATCTATACCGGCTTCAACAGGGAGATGAACAAAGAGTCTTTTATCAGGTCCCTGAAGGAAGGGAGTATTGACAAAATACTTAACACAGAGAAACCATCGCCCGGCGATGTCTTCTTCCTGCCGCCCGGACGCGTTCATGCAATAGGTAAAGGTGTTTTACTGGCAGAAATACAACAGGCATCGGATATAACCTACAGGATATGGGACTGGAACAGGAACGGACTTGATGGAACACCGCGCGAAATGCATACCGAATTAGCCCTTAACGCTATTGATTATAAGAGCACCGATCCATTTAAAAAGAATGTTGATCCGCAAAGGAATAACACTGTTAACTTAATCGACTGCAGTTACTTCACTACAAATATTATAGAGGCTGACCAAAAAATGTTAAAAGACTTTACTCTAATTGACAGCTTCGTGGTTTATATGTGTACAGAAGGAAGGGCAGTGCTGGAATGGGAAGAAAAGAAGATGAACATGCTCAGGGGTGATACAGTGCTGGTACCGGCCATAATGAACAGCATGTATATTAACCCTGATCCTGCAGCAAGGTTGCTTGAGATCTATATAAGAAACAAGACAAAAGAATGAGCAGAAAAAAACAGGATAAGATGATAAAAAAAATTTTATGGATGTTTATGGCAGCTGTTATGATAACAGCCTGCCAGTACAGCAGAAAGGAAGAAGGCAGCAAGGATAAAGGGAACGAGAACCCGGAAACCCAGGTCAAAAAGTTTTTTAATGAAGGCCGGCTTGTTAAGGAAGTAAGTTTTAAAGATGATATCAGGCATGGCCTGAGCCGTAATTATTATGACGACGGCCGGCTGAAAAGAACCATATGGTATGAGAATGGTTTGAAGGAAGATACAGCCAAATGGTACTATCCGGGTGGAAGGGTTTACCGTGCCTCTCCATACAGTAATGATAAATTGCACGGGGTGCAGACAAAGTATTACAAGACGGGACGGGTACAGGCCACCATACCCTATAAGCACGGACTCAGAACACAAGGGCTGAAAGAATACCTGCCCGATGGCAGGGAAGTGGAAAACTACCCGGAGATAGATCATACCATCAGGGATATGAGAGAAACAGACCAGGGTAATATAAAAATATTCACCATGCTCAGTAATGAATCCACTGATGTGCGGTTTTTCAAAGGATCACTGAACGAGGACGGCACCTTCGATCCTGCTGAATGTACAGATATCACAACTTCATCAGGCATGGGCTTTGCCCAGGTGAGCCCTGACAATCAGAAAGGAAAGGACTATGTGGATATTATAGCTGTTTACCTGACGCGTTTTCGTAATAAGAAGCTGATAATTAAAAGAATTGAACTGCCAAAATAATTTTAAATGATGAAAGATACAATTGTAAGCGGGCAGGAACTTGAGCTTACAGACACTGTCAGGGAAACCGACACTGCAAGGACTTACGGATCCGGACTGCTCGATGTTTATTCAACCCCGGCCATGGTGGCCTTCATGGAAAAAACATCAATGCAACTGGTACAGCCACAGCTGGAAAAAGGATTCGGCACCGTGGGTATGTCACTGGATATCAAGCATAAAAAAGCTGTGCCCGTTGGAGGGAAAATAAAATGCATAAGCAGGCTGGCCGTAAGGGACGGTAACAGGCTCAGCTTTGAAGTAAGGGTATATCACGGTACTGATATAATAGGCGAGGGCAAACATATGAGGTATATCATTGATGAAAAGCGCTTTCTGGCCGGTATAAAATAACAGCTAATGCATATACAATCGGCCGTATTCATAAAAAGCAGCACCGGGCTTAAGGACTGTCCGCCGCCTGACAGGCCGGAATATGCCTTTATCGGCCGCTCGAATGTTGGCAAGTCAACACTGCTGAATGTGCTGACAGGAAGAAAGAAACTGGCAAAGATATCCTCCACACCCGGCAAGACACAGACCATCAATCATTTTATTATCAATGACAGCTGGTACCTTGCCGACCTGCCCGGCTACGGTTATGCCAAAACATCAAAAACAAACCGTAAGCAATGGTCTCAGTTCACTGCAGACTACATCAGAAAGAGGGATAACCTGGTCTCACTCTTTGTGCTTATAGACTCACGCCATGAACCAATCAAATCGGATTATGATTTTATGGAGTACCTGGGACATAACGGGGTGCCTTTTGCCCGGGTGTTCACTAAATCAGATAAGATAAGCAGCAACAGGCTTAAAAGCAATATTGCCAGGCATGATAAGCGAATGCTTGAAAGCTGGGAAAGCCTGCCTCCCACATTTACCAGCTCAAGCATTACAAAAGAAGGCCGCGAGGACATACTCGCATATATTGAAGAAACATTAACTTTTTTTTAAAAGCACCCCTGAGGTTATTATGAATTTTGTAGTTTTGCAGATATCACAATACCTTTTTATTAAAACCACAAACCCTCAAAAATGAACGGAAAATCTCCTTTGAAGATATTCTCCTGCCGTGGTTCACGCTATATAGCTGAGAATATTGCCGGACACCTGGGTGTAAGGCTTGGTGAAAGCAGTGTAACCGAGTTTAGTGACGGTGAGTTCCAGCCACGCATAGATGAATCAGTGAGAGGCTGCTCCGTATTCATCGTACAATCAACCTTCCCTCCTGCTGATAACCTAATGGAACTGCTGCTGATGATTGATGCAGCCAAAAGAGCCTCCGCCTACAAGGTTATTGCCGTAATACCCTATTTCGGGCTTGCCCGCCAGGACAGGAAAGACAGGCCCAGGGTATCGATAGGCGCAAAACTTGTTGCCGACCTGCTGGAATCAGCAGGTGTTGACAGGGTTATGACACTGGACCTTCACGCTGACCAGATACAGGGCTTCTTCAGTGTACCGGTAGACCACCTTTATGCCTCATTCCTGTTCGCTAATTATATAAAGGAAATGAATCTGGACAACATGACAATATCGGCACCCGACATGGGTGGCTCAAAGAGAGCAAATGCATACTCACGGCACCTGAATTCAGAAATGGTGCTCAGCTATAAGCTCAGGAAAAAACCCAATGTGGTTGAGGAAATATCAATTATAGGAGAAGTAAAGGACAGGAATGTGATCATTATAGATGATATGGTAGATACTGCAGGTACCATGACACTGGCAGCACAAATAATAAAGGATAATGGTGCCAGAAGCATTCATGCCTTTGCAACACATCCCGTATTGTCAGGTCCGGCCTATGAGAGAATTGAAAAATCACCCATAGAGAAACTTGTTGTAACAGATTCAATACCCAATGTGAAAAAATCACAGAAAATAGAAGTGCTTTCAGTGGCCAAGCTTTTTGCTGAAACAATAGATTCTGTATACCACAATGAGTCAATCAGTACAGGCTTTGTTTTTTAAGAGTAATTATCCTATATTTGCAGGCCGAAAATTTACTTATTTTATTGTCAAACGTGTGATGGGAGATCATTATACTATGATCTTGAGTAACACAACAAAAGAAGACAGATGAGAACTCTCGAAATTAACGCCCACCCCAGGAAACAAACCGGAAAAAGCGAAACAAAAAGACTAAGGAAGCAGGGAAATGTACCATGCGTTATGTATGGAGGTGAAGAAATATTACATTTTTATGCCGAAGAAAACAGCTTCATTGAACTGGTATACACACCCAATGTATATATTGTCACTATCAATATTGACGGGCAAAAGCGCAAGGCTGTTCTAAAGGATATACAGTTCCACCCCGTAACGGATAAAATCATACATATTGATTTTATTGAAGTATTCGATGACAGGCCTGTCACAATCATAGTACCTGTTAACCTTACTGGCGATTCGGTAGGACTGAAAGCAGGTGGAAAACTGAGGCTTAAAAGAAGAAGACTTACCATCAGGGGACTGGCCAATGTACTGCCCGACAAGCTGGATATTGACATCAGCAACCTCGACATAGGACAGACAATACAGGTTGAAGAGCTAAGCTTTGACGGCATTGAACTACTTGACCCTCCAAGGGCTATGGTTGTTGCAGTTATCTCCTCACGTCTTGCTATGAAAGGAATGGAGATACCTGAAGATGTTGAAGAAGAAGAGACAGAAGAAGGGGAAGAAGCAGAGGGAGAAGAAGGAGAAGAGAGCGCAGAAGCCAAAGAGGAACAGGCAGAGAGCGAAAGCAAATAGCAGGATTATTAACCTCAAAGTCCCCATACCTTGAAATATTTAATTACAGGATTGGGTAATATTGGTGAGGAGTACAGGAATACACGCCATAATATAGGATTTACCATACTGGATGCCTGGGCCCGGGCATCCGGTATTATTTTTACAGACAGGCGTTACGGCTCAGTGGCTTCCCTGAAATACAGGGGACGCACATTCATACTGCTGAAACCTTCCACCTTCGTTAACAGGAGCGGCAATGCAGTTAATTACTGGCTCAAAAAAGAAAAGATACCCACCGATAAGCTGCTTGTCGTTGTGGATGACATATCCATACCCTTTGGCTCAATGAGATTGAGGTCAGGCGGTGGCGACGGTGGTCATAACGGACTGGCGCATATAAACTCTATCCTTGGTCATGGTAATTACGCAAGGCTGCGCTTTGGTATTGGCAGCGACTTCTCAAGGGGCAGACAGGTTGATTATGTGCTGGGGGCTCTGACAGAAGAAGAGGAAAAAATACTGGACAACAGGCTTGATCTGGCCATTGAAATGATAAAGTCTTTTGGCACAGTTGGTATAGAACTGACAATGACAAGATATAATAAGAAGGCAAAATCATCAGCCGATGATGAAAAAGACAGTAAAAGATCTGAGGATTGATAAATTCCTGTGGGCGGTAAGAATATACAAAACAAGAAGTATAGCAAGCGAAGCATGCAGGAAAGGAAGGGTGATAATTAACGATATACCGGTTAAATCATCAAGGATGATCAGTAAAGACGAGGTAATACAGCTTAGAAAGCCCCCGGCAACCTACTCCTACAGGGTGAAAGAGCTGCCGGCATCAAGGCTGCCTGCAAAACTGGTCAGTGATTATATTGAGGATCTGACACCTGAAAAAGAAAA
>JBKHBA010000067.1:0-10786 GCA_046542595.1 Bacteroidales bacterium
TGCGCAGTAACGAGACGATCAGCAGGGTTCTAATTAAAACCCATTTTTTGCAGCCTGTTAATAAGTCCATTGTTGTCTTCCTGTATTTTGTAAGCGCCAAATTCCCTCCTTCGGCGGTAATTGCTTCTTAGCCATTCAAACATTCGGGGGTTTTTCCTGAGCATTGTACTGTCATCTTCCACTGCATATGTATGATATATTGCACGGGATATTATATGGTGTTCATCACCTTTAAAGGCAGATATATCAATAACATGATTGTCAGGTGAGGGCAGTGGTTCAGGGCTCCATCCCGCCAGGGGCAGCTTGAAGTGATCAGCCAGCCGGTTTATTATCATAGCTGTACCCCTTGCTTTGCCGTCGACTGAATAGCCTGCAATATGTGCGGTGCCTATATCTGTCATCTTCAGCAGCTGCCTGTTGATGAGTGGTTCATTACTCCATACATCAAGCAGGGCCGCCTTAAGCCGGTGTAATCTCAAATGATTCAGCAGTGCCTCCTCTTCAATAACACCTCCCCTGGAAGTGTTTATTATTATTGCTCCCTCTTTCAGCCCGGACAGGAATTTTTTATCTGCCAGCCTGAATGTTTTATCACGGCCTTTATATGTTAAAGGCACATGTAAGCTCAGTATATCTGATTCATCCATTATCCTTTTAACAGAGCTGAAACCGGAATCTCCTTCCTCTCTCTGCCGAGGAGGGTCGTTCAACAGTACCCTGAACCCAAAAGCTTCAGCCATCACGGCTACCATAGAGCCAATATTCCCAATGCCAATCAATCCAACCGTGGTTGCTGCCGGATTAATATCGTATTGCATTACCAGGAAAGCAAGTGAGGAAGCAAGGTATTGCATTACCGAAGCTGCATTACACCCTGGAGCGCTGGCACATACTATACCTTCCGACCGGCACCAGTCAAGATCAATATGGTCTGTTCCAATAGTGGTTGTTCCAATAAACTTAACCGAAGTGCCATTCAGCAGTTCCCTGTTACACCTTGTCCTGCTTCTTATTATCATAGCATCAGCATCAATGAGAATACCGTGATCTATGCTACTGCCTTCTGCGTATTCAACATTTGCATAAGGCTCAAGCACACCTTTAATAAACGGTATATCCCTGTCTATGATTATCTTCATATTTATAAAAATACTGTTTTACCATAAATGAATATAATGTTTTTTATCACTGTATACGTTTTTCTCTTCCGGAATTTTAAAAAGATAATCCTGTATGGTATACCATTCATTATGCTAAAATAATCCGGCAATGACACTTTAAAAAATATGAATGTAATCTGTTTTGCAGCATGTATAGTTAAAATATAATGATAAGATAAGTAGAAAATAACAACTAACCTGGTGTAAAGTATTGAAAAAGAGACACCCGGCCTTGTAACGCTATTCCCTGGCTCCGGATCTTTAGAATCATTTTAAATTGCAAAAACATGATATTTACCAGTTTTTCTGTCTTCTGCCTGTTATATTTTTAACAGCTTTAAAACGACTATATAATTTTAATTAAAAAACCATTCTAATATGTATCAAACTGATAATCTGGTTAAAGAGCTGGTTGAGTTGCACGGACGGCGCCGTGACAGCCTGATGCCTATTCTGCAGGGTATTGTTGAGAAACATAATTACCTGACGGATGATGCCATGGTTGAAGTAGCAACTGAGCTTGATCTCTCTGCTGCTGAGGTCTATGGCACAGCCTCCTTTTATTCATTTCTTGATACCGAACCACGGGGCAAGTATGTGATAAGAGTCTGCAAAACTATAACATGTTCTATGAAAGGGAAGCAGGAAGTTATTGAGACTATTGAAGATATTCTGAAAATAAAGATGGGGGAAACAACTTCTAACGGTATGTTCACCCTGCTTGAGACTAATTGTATGGGTTGGTGCCATAAAGCTCCGGCCATGCTGATTAATGATATCCCTTATATAGAGCTGACCAGGGAAAAGATTGTTAAAATTATTAAAGATTACATGCATAAATAAGAGGACCTGATAATGGAAACCAAAAAAATAAGTAAAGTAGATCTTATATTTGAACACATTGATCCCCGCGAAGTGCTGACAAAAGCCTACAATATGTCCGGTGAAGAGATCATAGAGGAGATCCTTGAGTCGGGCCTCAAGGGCAGGGGGGGAGCCGGTTTCCCGACCGGTATGAAATGGAAATTTTGTTCAGAAGAGAAAGAGAAAACAAAGTATATAATTTGTAATGCTGATGAAGGGGAGCCCGGTACATTTAAAGATCGTGAGATACTTGACCGTGTAGCCTATAAGGTATTTGCCGGTATGGCTATTGCAGGTAAAGCTATAGGTGCAAAGACAGGGATTGTTTACCTGAGGGGTGAATATAAGTTTCTTCTCCCACAACTGAGAATGGAGCTTGACGGCTTTCATAAGATGATTGAGGAGATAGGATATGATTTCAATATCGACTTCAGGCTTGGAAGCGGTGCTTATATATGTGGCGAGGAGAGTGCCCTGTTTGAATCAATAGAAGGCAAAAGGGGAGAGCCAAGAAATAAACCTCCGTACCCGACAAACTCCGGTTTATTTGGTAAGCCAACGGTTATCAATAATGTTGAAACACTGGTTAATTCTGTAATAATCATAAATTATGGATCAGCCAGTTATAAAAAGATGGGAACCAGGTTTTCAACCGGAGCCAAGGTGTTCTCAGTATCCGGGGATACACCAACTCCGGGAATTTATGAAATTGAACTTGGCATGTCCCTGCTTGAATTTGTTAAGGAATTTGGGGATGGCGATACCAAGGCTGTGCAGGTTGGAGGAGCTGCCGGATTCTGTGTACCACGGAAATTATTTGCCAGTACAGTTATTGGCTTTGAAGGTGTTCCTACGGGAGGATCCATGAAACTGTTTAACAGCTCACGTTCAATGTATAATGTCCTTCATAACTACCTTGATTTTTTCAATGAAGAGTCATGCGGACAGTGTACACCATGCCGCGTAGGATGCCAGCAGCTTCTGAGAGGTGTGGAAAGTGTTAAAAAGGGCGAATCAAAGTCGGTCTATCTTAATGAGCTGACTAAGCTTGCTGAATCAATGAAGATAGCTTCGAAATGCGGGCTCGGTCAGTCGGTAGGTAATGCATTCAGTTCAATAGTTGAGAACTTCAGAGAAGAAATCATCTACTAAAGAGGAAAGAAAATATGAAAAAGAATAAAATGGTTAACCTGAAAATAAATAATCAGCCGGTATCGGTTCCCGAGGGATCTACGATACTTGAGGCTGCTCAGAAACTAAATATTAAAATACCTACACTGTGTAATCATGATGACCTGTGCGTTGCAGGTAATTGTCGTGTTTGTGTGGTTGAGCAAAAAGGCGCACGCGTGCTTTCAGCAGCCTGTGCTCAGCCTGTTGGAGAAGGTATGGAGATACTTACCAACTCACTTAAAGTGAGAAATGCCAGGAAGCATGTGGTTGAACTGTTGCTGTCAGAGCACAGGGCAGACTGTACGAAATGTTATCGTAACCAGAACTGTGAATTGCAGGAACTGGCAAACGAATTTTCATTTGGAGATCATATCTTCCTTGACCTGGTGGGTCATCATGAGCACTTAATTGACAACTCAAGTACTTCTATAATTAAGGATGACAGCAAGTGTATCCGCTGCCAGCGTTGTGTGCGTACATGCAGTGCATTGCAGAGGGTTTCTGCCATTGCCGTCAGCGGCAAGGGATCAGAGATGAAAATTTCCACTTTCCATGACAGGCCTATCAGTCATGTCGTGTGCACCAATTGCGGACAGTGCGTCAACCGTTGTCCGACAGGAGCACTGACAGAGAAAAACTATATCGACTATGTCTGGGATGCTATCTATGATACCAGCAAGCATGTTGTTGTGCAGACAGCTCCTGCCGTAAGGGTAGGCCTGGGTGAGGACCTGGGATATGATCCGGGAGAAAGGGTGACAGGTAAGATGGTAACCGCACTCCGTCAGCTCGGATTCGATTCAGTGCTTGACACTGACTTTAGTGCTGACCTTACCATTATGGAAGAAGGAACAGAACTGCTAACCAGGCTTAAAAAAGCACTGGTTGACGGCGATAAGGACACAGTACTGCCCATGTATACTTCCTGTTCACCAGGCTGGATAAAATTTATTGAGCATAAGTATCCGGAGATGCTGCCTAACCTCTCTACCTGTAAATCACCACAGCAGATGTTCGGGGCACTCGCCAAAACTTATTACGCTGATAATATTGGGGTTGATCCCAAGGATGTGGTCTCTGTTTCGATAATGCCCTGTACGGCCAAGAAGTTTGAAGCAAACCGTCCGGAGATGAGGGACAGCGGATATAAAGATGTTGATTTTGTTCTTACAACAAGAGAGTTTGCAGTGATGATCAAGCAGGCAGGACTGGACTTCAGAACACTGGAACCTTCAAAATATGACTCGCTGATGGGCGACTCATCCGGCGCCGCTGCTATTTTCGGTGCTACCGGTGGAGTAATGGAGGCCGCCATACGTACAGCTTATGAAATAGTTACAGGCAAGCCTGTTCCTTTTGATAACCTGAATATCACTCCGGTAAGGGGTATGGAAGGTGTTAAAGAAGCCTCACTCAAGATCGAGGGATGTGTGAAAGAATGGAGCTTCCTGGAAGGGGTTGAACTCAATGTAGCCATTGCTCACGGACTGACCAATGCGGATAAGGTGATGAAAGCTATCAGCGAAGGTGAGGCTAATTACCATTTCGTGGAAATAATGGCCTGTCCGGGAGGATGTATTGGTGGTGGCGGACAGCCTATCCCAACTAATATGGAAATACGTCAGCAGAGGATTGATGCCATCTACGCTGAGGATATGTCCCTGCCTATCAGGAAATCACATGAGAACCCTGAAATAACACAGATATATAAGGATTTTCTTGAGAAACCAAACAGCCATAAGGCTCATGAGCTCCTGCATACACATTATGTTGAGAGAGTAAAGTATTAGATAGTACCAAATGGTTAGAAATGCTAATGGGCGTCCTAAATTACCAGGGCGCCCATTAGTTTTTTATTATTTTTTGTTTATCCTTTTCAAAAGCCAGGCCATATTCTCTCCAAGTGTCTTCATTGTTTTAATGCCCTCCTTATCCTTTAATACATCACCCTTATCTTTACCTATGCCCAGATTCCAGTATGATGAGCCGGGGATAATCATTTCATTTATAAGGAAGAAATGATTAATACTGTCGAATGAGTGTATGGCTCCTGCCCGTCTTACTGCTATGACCGCTGCTCCGGCTTTTCTTTTTAATGGATTGCCGGCTGCCCTTAATGCATAACCGGCCACATCAAGCAAGGCTTTGGTCTCGGGGGTGATATCAGAAAAGTATACCGGTGATCCTATAAGTATACCATCCGCTTCCGCCATGGCATTCAGGCATTTATTCAAAAGATCATTCTTTTTGTGGCACTGGCCATCTTTTTTGTCCCGGCACTTCATACATGCAACGCAGCTGTTAACATCTTTTCCACCAATTTGTATTAACTCTGTTTTAATATTATGATTCTCAAGTACCTTCAACACTTCCCTGAGAAGCAATTCTGTATTGCCTTTCTTACGCGGACTGCCGTTAAAAGCTACTACCTTCATATCTGTGGATAATAAAATTTATGTAATCAGGGCATAAGATCTTCAATTGTGGGACCTCTGTCAGATTTTTTGTTAAGCTCCTTCTTCCTGTCTTTTTTTGGATCAGCATACAGATCCTCAATCGTAACCTTCCCTTCTTTGTCATTTCCCCTTTTATCCCTGGAAATACTGCTCCCGGCACCTGATCTTGCATTGAAATATAATACCAGGCTGAATATTGGAAACAGGGGCATGGTCAGTGCACTGGCAAGTGAATGGAGTATTATAAACGAAGGGCGGCTCGATATGTTTATAACTTCACCTGCATTTTCCGGGTTTGTTATGGCTTTCATGAAACTGCCGCCAAAGGGAATCATAATCAAAGCATTAAGGATAAAAGATACTACTACCAGGAGAATACCAAAAACTGCCACCCAGCCTATATTTGGCCAGAATCGTTTATGAGCCAGCTTAATGGAGTTGTTTATGGTATCCCCAATGCTATTATTCTCTATCATCAGTACGGGGCTGATAAAAGCTGCAAGCATCATAATATACAAAAAGGCAAAGAATGCTCCTACTATAAATATGAAAAAACCCAGCATAATGGAGACAACAGCAACGATTGCCAGAATGATATTAAGTACCATCAGGGGGATAAAAAATTTAATTATGGCATTTGACCCTATGGAGAACACAGTGTTTTCAGGTTCCAGTGGTTTTATTATAAGATAATACTGCAGTATGAGGGTGAATGAAAAGGTGAATAGCCCTATCAGGGCATAAGGACCTATAAGGGAACTCAGAATCTCCATCATCTCCTCCGGATCTGTGACTGAATATATTTCCGATATATCGACACTCCTTGATACATAAGTAATAATAAGTGAGAATACGAATGATATAACAAACAAATTGTAGAACCATTTCTTATAGAATTCCCATATTGTGCTCAGGGCAGTGTCAAGATCATAGCTCCTGTTGAGGGGGTGGTTTGAAAAGTCCGGCATAGCATTAAGAATTTACTGTTCAGGGAGGCAAATATACACATTTATAATCAGCCTATCAGATCAAGAATATCTTTAACTTCCATCTCTTTTAAGGGGTTATTTGTTGATATAAATGTTTCTGCTAGTCTTGATTTTCTTTTCTGCAAGTTAACAATTTTCTCTTCAATACTGTAGGTTGAAATATATCTTTTAACAAAAACACTTTTGTTCTGGCCTATACGGTGGGCCCTGTTCAATGCCTGTAATTCCGCTGACGGGTTCCACCACGGATCAAGAATAAAAACATAATCGGCTGCAGTGAGGTTCAGTCCCACACCGCCTGCTTTCAGTGATATCAAAAACAGGCTGTTATTCTTATCGTTCTGGAATTCCTCCACAATCTTACCCCTGTTTGTACTGCTGCCTGTTAGCATGGAATATTTAAGTGCCCTTGTTTCAAATTCCCTGGCAAAAAGGTCAAGATGCCTTACAAATGATGAGAAAACAAGTATTTTGTGCCCTTCGGAGATGACAGCTTCTATATCATGCAGTACATTGTCAAACTTGCCCGAGTCTGATTTGTAATCTGGGTCGGCAAGCAGGGGGTGATTGGATATCTGTCTCAGCTTCATCAGTCCCTGCAGGACTATTAGTGCTGATTTTTCTTCCCCTATTTTAACTGCATTCTCAAGTATGGAATTTCTTACTAGTGATTTTTCTTCTTCATATCTTTTAAACTGGTCCTCACTCATATCACAGAAAACGGTATTTTCCATCATGGGCGGGAGGTCTGCAGCAACCTCTTCTTTCGTTCTGCGGAGTATAAAGGGTTTGATTAGCCGTGTTAAACGTTCCTCCCTGTCTTCCGCCTTGTCCTTTTCAATAGGAACGGCAAACTCCCTTTTAAAATATGACAGGCTGCCCAGCAGACCCGTGTTTACAAAGTTGAGCTGAGTCCACAGGTCAGTCAGTGAATTTTCAACCGGCGTTCCTGTTAATACAAGTTTATGATCAGATTGGAGTCTTGATACAGCCTTATACAACTGTGAGGCCGGATTCTTAATCACCTGGCTTTCATCAAGCACGATATAGTGAAACTTAAATTTTGATATAAGGTCAATATCCTGCCTTACAGTGTGGTAGCTGGACAGGATGATATCGTAATCAGGAAAGTATCTCGTGGATTTTTTTCTTTGATTACCCTTGTAACTGTATGTTCTCAGCCGGGGGGTGAACCTCTTTATCTCATTTTCCCAGTTGTAGATCAGGGATGCCGGCACTATCAGCAGGGAGGTTCTCCTTGTCTGCGAGGTGAACAGCTGTTGCTTATGATCGCTTTGTTCAGGCAGGGCATCATCATACTTCTCCTTATTAAGTTGGAGAAGGGCAAGTGTCTGTATTGTTTTACCCAGACCCATATCATCTGCAAGACAGCCCCCGAGCTTGTTATCCTGCAGAAAAACCATCCATTTTAACCCTTCTTTCTGGTAGTCGCGCATGCTTATGTCCATACCTTCCGGCATCTCCACCCCGGGTATGCTGTCAGGTATCACAAGTTTCTCAAGGGCCGGACAGGACTTGCATTCTTTCGTATCGAGAATATCACCAAGCAGGGAAAAGTGCTGCTTGTGTATCTTTAAGCGGTCCTGTTCCGTAGACCCGAGCTCGAGTAATTCAGAGTACCTTGCAAACCATTCTTCGGGTAATATGAGAATGGAGCCGTCCTCGTCCACATATTCGCGGTTACCTTCAAGTATGTTCTTCCTGAAACGAATAAAAGGTATCTCCCTGCCATTTATCCTTACCACCGCTTCCAGGTCAAACCAGTCATTCACCACTTCGTAATTGATATCCAGCTTAATGGGCTTCAGGCTGTAATTTTTATCAAGGCTTCCCTTCTCAATGGCAAAACCTTCGGCCCTTAGTTCATCATAGGACTCATTCAGCCATTCAATAAGTGAATATAACTCCTCGTTTTTTTCTCCTGTTTTGCTGGCTACCGTGAAGTTAATATTATCCTCGCTGTAAAAACCCAGATTATTTAAGGTGCTAATGCACTCATCTTCCCATTGCCTGTTCCTGATAATCTTTTTATAAAGGTATCCGTTCTCTTCTTCCAGTAAGGTAAAGGAATTTATTGTGCTGTTTCGGAAGATCTCCTGTTCCTCATATCTGAATTTAAGTATCAGAACCGGGATATTTCTTATACCCGTCTCAAGACAAAGGCAGGCTGTCTTTTCAGCTTGTATTTCAACTATATCAAAACCGATGGGAACAACCCTGTGGTTATTAACTATATTCTTAACAAAGGTGGAAAAATATCTCCGGGTATGAGTTGAGGGAATGATCACCTCGTCTTTTGTAAGGAAGGGAGTAAGCTTGGTACCCTCTATTCCGTCTACAATACTTAGTTCGTCATCATGCCTTATAAGACAGGGGTGATTGCTTATTATCCCGATATCACTGCCCTGCAGGTCTGTACGTTTATCCCCTTTGAATAATTCCAGCCTGTATGAATTAGTTTCCTCTCCTTTGCGGAATGTAAATACAGGTTTAAGCAGCTTGTGGTTAACGAGCATAAGATCTTCTTCATGAAGATTGCTGGTTCCTGTTTTTTGCCTGTATACCGGGATTGACCCCCTGCGGATAATATCGAAACATTTGATTATCTTCCTTTCAATATAGGGTTTGATGTGCTTTTCAAACCTTTCCCTGTCTATTTTCTCAGTAAATTCCACCACGTTTCTTTCACGTGAGAAAAGTCGGAAAAGATGCCTGTCAGAATAACTGTTTATAAGCTGTATAAGCTCTATCTCATGCTCAGAGAGTCCGTCAAGCGCCTCGGGAGAAGCGTATGGAGACAGGCATTCAACGGGACTGTAATAATCACTTCCCTCTTCCTTTTCAATGAACCAGGGAAGGAATAATGATCCCCATAGCCTGTGCTTGCTCAGTATAAGAACAAAAGCACGATCAGATATTTTTTTTAGTGGGCTCATACGGACTTAAATACTATATCCTGCAAGTATGAACAAGATTATACACTTTTCAAAGTAAGTTCCCTGTCTTTTTTTAAATTTATACTTTTTTGTAGTGATTATATGGACCATGAGATACTGCATATTGACATGGATGCTTTTTTTGCATCTGTTGAGCAGGGTGATTATCCGGAGCTAAAAGGCAAAGCACTGGTTGTCGGATCTGACAGTGAGAGGGGTGTAGTGGCTGCGGCAAGTTATGAAGCACGTAAATACGGTGTAAGGTCAGCTATGCCATGTACCGTGGCAAAAAGATTATGCCCGGGACTCATTTTTAGAAAGCACAGGATGGAAAGGTATAAGGAGGTTTCCGAAACTGTTTTTGAGATTTTTTATAAATATACTCCCCTGGTGGAGGGACTTTCAGTTGATGAGGCTTTCCTTGATGTAAGCAGCCAGGCAGCAGACCTTGATGAGGCAGCTTCTATAGCACGTAAAATAAAAGAGGAGATAAGAAACAGTACCGGTCTTACATGTTCGGCTGGCGTATCGTTAAACAAATTGCTGGCTAAGCTGGCGTCCGACATGGACAAGCCTGACGGGTTGTATATTATCTACCCCGCTGATGCAGATGATTTTATCGGCAATCTTTCTATCGAGGACTTTTTCGGGATAGGTAAGGTGACAGCCGAGAAAATGCACCGCTTCGGAATACATTCCGGGTATGACCTGAGAAATGCCGATCTCTCTTTTCTGAAAAGAAATTTTGGTAAAGCCGGAAGCTTTTATTATGATATTGCCAGGGGTGTTGATACAAGGGAAGTTAATCCCGGACGTGAAAGAAAATCCATAGGTGCTGAACTTACCTTTGACAGGGATCTGATTACTGATTTTGAGATAATAGCCGAACTTTATAAACTGGAGAAGGAGTTATGGTCAAGGATGGAGAAACAGGGTAAATCAGGGCGTACAGTGACCGTTAAGGTTAAGTTTGACGATTTTAAGCAGATAACAAGGAGTCGTACCCTCCACAGGGTGGTTGACAGCTTTAAGACACTGCATGCCGAAACAACACTGATCAGAAGACAGATCAATTTCAGGAGGAGAAAGGTAAGGCTGCTGGGTGTTTCAATATCTAACCTGGGGCCTGACAGCTTGCATGATGTGCAGATGACACTCTGGGAGTGATATTATCAGCTGTTATA
>JBKHBA010000068.1:0-10729 GCA_046542595.1 Bacteroidales bacterium
TATTGATGAACGGGATCAATAAAACAATATTTGCCACTGCAGATGATGAGCTGAGACCCGTGATGGGAGGTATATTTGTTGAAGCAGGCACGGATAAGATAACATTTGTTGCATCCGATGCACATAAGCTGGTGCGATATCAGCGAAGCGACGCGCAGTCAGAGCAGAATGCATCATTTATATTGCCAAAGAAACCGGCCTCCTTATTAAAAAATATTCTCCCCAGGGAGGAAGGTAAAGTGGCTCTTGAATTTGATGATAAAAATGCATTTTTTACTCTTTCTGAGTATAAGGTCATATGCAGGCTGGTTGAGGGTAATTATCCAAACTATCATTCTGTTATACCTGCCAATAATCCGAGGAAGGTAAGGGTAGACAGGATAGAGTTATTAAATACTCTTAAGAGGGTGTCGGTTTTTTCAAACCAGGCAAGCAACCTTGTTAAGCTGGAGCTTACGGGCAACCAGATAATGGTGTCGGCACAGGATATTGACTTTTCCATATCAGCGTATGAAAGACTGAATTGTGAATATGAAGGTGAGGAGATGGAGATTGGCTTTAAATCCGTTTTCCTGCTGGAGATATTAACAAATATTGAATCTCCTGATGTGGTTCTTGAGCTTGCTGACCCCACAAGGGCCGGACTCCTGCTGCCGTCAGAATCATCTAATGAGGCAGAGGATGTGCTTATGCTACTTATGCCAATGATGATAAACGCCTGACAATAAGCGTATAAGACCCTGTATTTACCGGGTTTAACACATGCCCTGCCTGCGGGCAGACCGGTGCAAACATGTGGCAATCGCAACGGCAATTATAATTAGAACTACCGGGTAATAAATATTCATTATTGCATTACCCCGTTAATCCAGTATAATTAAATGGAACTGAACCTTAAAAGACCTCTTGCATTTTTCGACCTTGAAACTACAGGTATGAATATAGCAAAAGACCGTATAATAGAAATATCAGTAGTGAAAATACACCCAGGGGGAAAAGAAGAATGGTTTACAAAAAGACTTAACCCCGGAATACCAATAAGTCCCCAGGCTACCGCTATTCACGGTATAAGCGATGATGATGTCAAAAACTGTCCTTCTTTTAAAGAGATAGGAAAAGACCTTGCCGGATTCCTGGAGGAATGTGACCTGGCCGGTTATAATGCCATACGTTTTGATATTCCCTTGCTGGCAGAGGAGTTCCTGCGTGAACAGATAGATTTTGATATAAGGAAAAGAAGGTTTATTGATGTACAGATTATCTTTCACAAGAAGGAGCAGAGAACACTCAGTGCCGCTCTTCAGTTCTATTGCAAAAAGGAACTAATGGAAGCCCATAGTGCCAGGGCTGATACCGAAGCTACATATGAGATACTGAAAGCCCAGCTCGACAGGTATAATGACCTGGATAATGATGTTGATAAACTGGCTGAATTCAGTAAACAGAATAGGTTTGCGGATCTTGCCGGTCGTATAGTGTATAATGCCAAAGGCCGTGAAGTATTTAATTTTGGCAAGCATAAGGGAAAAGCTGTGGAAGAAGTACTCAGGAGTGAGCCCAGCTATTATGCTTGGATGATGGATGGTGATTTCCCCCAGTATACAAAGAAGGTGTTAAGTGAAATAAGGCTGAGAGCGTTTAAGGAGTAAGACTGAATAAAATCTCATACCCGTGAAGATTATCTGTATAGGACTGAACTATAAAGATCATGCTGAAGAGATGGGCAGGCCCCTGCCGGCTGAACCGCTTGTTTTCCTGAAACCAGACTCAGCCTTATTGAAGAATAATAAACCATTCTTTATTCCTCCCTTCTCTGACAATATCCATTATGAGGCAGAGATAGTGCTGCGAATAAGCAAGCTTGGAAAGTCTGTGGCAGAGAAATATGCCCACAGGTATTATGACGGGCTAACACTGGGTGTAGATATGACAGCACGTGACCTGCAGTCATCATTCTCGGATGCCGGTATGCCATGGGATATATCCAAGTCTTTTGACGGTGCTGCACCGGTAGGTGAATTTCTGCCTGTCAGCCAGGCCGGTGATGCAGGTAATATATCATTCAGTCTTCTGAAAAACGGAAAAACGGTGCAGAGAGGAAATACATCACAGCTGATTTTCCGTTTTGACCAGATCATATCCCGGGTGTCACGGTTTTTTACCCTTAAGACGGGTGATCTTATTTTTACCGGAACACCAGCAGGGGTGGGTCCGGTGGAGCGTAACGACAGGCTTACCGGGTATATCGGAGACAGAAAGGTAATTGACTTTCTTGTTAAATAGCTTATATATTTCTGCCCTTCTAATCAATTACAAAATCAGGCCTGTTATTACTGCTTAGTTTCAGATCAGAGATATCGCCTGTAAGTCTTGCAACAGGATACAGCCTGTTATATTTCTCAATCTCATAGATCGGCGATCTTTCATACAGGAACCGCAGCTGAGCCATCCTGTCAGAGGCAAATTCTTCATCCTCTGCTTTCCTTTTTTCAAATTCAGCACGCAATTGCTCATCTGTTTCAAGCATCTCCATCAGCTGGCCCTCAAAGCTGAGTACTGAATAGTAGTCATGAGATTCAAGGATGGCATCAAAAAAGTTCCAGGAAAAAAAGGAATTGGGTGCATGTGGCTCAAGCATCTCTACGATATATTTGTTGGCATGCTGGTTGCACATCACTACATAATCACCTTTATAGTACTGCATTTTCTGTTTAACTGTGCGCAGCTCTGTATTACGGTTGATATAATGACCCTGGTTGGAACGGCTTGATGGTTCTGCATTTTCTATATAATAACTTTCCACATCAAGTATTGTGTCCTCTTCCAGTCGGTATAAAAAAACCTGGTTATCAGATAATTTATCTGCAATATCACTCCATGCCTGTGGTATGATATAGGCCGGCGGGCTGCTTACCGTTAAAACGGGATCATATTTGGTAAAATAGGGTATTGTATCCGTCCACGGCCTTTCGTGGTCATAATAGGCTCTTGTGCGCCTTCCTTCAGACGGTTCGGGCCTGACATATTCATAACCCTTGAAAAGCAGCGGCTCTGAAAAGGACAGATCTATCTCCCAGTCGAGGATATACTCATCCTGCTTTTTGATATTATTATCTGCCTCATCCTTGGTCCGCCTTATCTCACTGCAATTATCATAACTGAGAGCAGTAAGCTGTTTGAGAAAATCTATCACAGACCTGACCCTGTCCGGGAAGTACTTGTATACCAGGTTCTCTGTCATAAATGCATAGCTATTGAACAGGGAGGCATAGCCTGTGGAATAAAACGGATCGTCATAAAATGCTATTATACCATCTCTTATATTTCCTCTATAGTTTCTCATATGTATATAAGGTATCATCTCATATTCAGAACTATCAGCCATCCTTTTATAAAGATCGGGTAGCAGTTTATTCTTAAAGAATGGTCCCATGGCAGGATCCAGCTTGCTGTAGAGTGTTGGTATCAGCGTAATGGTATATTGATGATCAGAGCCGTTGGTGGTATGGGTGTCAAGAAAAACATCCGGGTTAAGGAAATGGAAGATCCGTGCAAAGCTGCGTGCATTCTTGGTTTCCTGCTTGGAAAAATCGCGGTTAAGATCGAGGTTCCTGGCATTCCTTCTTCTGCCATTATATACAGGTCCGTCCTGGTTTGTCCTGTAATACTTACTTCTGTCAAGGGCACCGCCTATATTATATAACGGGATAATGCCTATTGCCACACTGTCAAGGTAATGCTTTATATTATCCCTGTCTCTCAGGATATCCCAGGCAAACTGGATGCTGGCATCTATCCCTTCAGGCTCCCCGGGATGTATGCCATTATTGACAAGCATTATGCATTTACCTTTTTCCCTTATCGATGCCGGGTTGAAATCATGGTCGCCTGAGATCATGAAAAGATGAAGAGGCTTACCTATATCGGTATTGCCCATTTCAATAAGCCTGGCCTCAGGATAATGATGGGCCAGTTGCCGGTATGCATCTATCACTTCGTGGTATTCCAGGCTCAGGTTATCATCATATTTGAGCTTTATGTCCGGTCCGGCACTATTATCACAGGCTGAAAGCAGTATAAGTACTGCTAACATTAAAAATAATGTTAATCTCATATTTTCTGGCTTAAATTCAGCTGAAAAATACAAAAATTACCTGTTGAGACAGACGAAAAAAAGTAATTATACAACAGTAAACGGAACTGTGTTATGGATTAATCCACAGAGATCATCTTTTCGGCTATTTCAAGGATGGTGGTGTCATCAAAAGTAACGAGGCCGCCATCCGGACCCTGTTCAAGGTGAACACCTACACATTCCCCTTCATCGTAATTCCAGCCCCCAAAATAATTCCTTACTGTTTCTTCATTCATTTCCAGTTTACTGGCTATTCTTTTTACACTTCCTTCAGGAAGCTGATCTTTTATCTCCCTTAGTCTGTTGAATGTTATTGTTCTGCTCATAATCCTTAATTCATTTATTCCCTCATTCTATAAAAATACAATTTTAATTTTCTGCAAGTATAATATTTTTCATTTTTAACATAGATTTAAGAATATACTATTAGCCTGCATTATCAATGTCTCTAATAATAAAGACCTTGTAATCCCCCAGATATTTAAAGCCAAAATTCTTGTAAAGATTGATGGCCACCCTGTTTGATCTGTGAACCTCCAGTTTAACCTGGCAACCTGTTTCCCTTACATGCTTCATGCTTTCTTCGAGCAGGTACTTTGATAATCCCCTGCCCTGGTATTCAGGTAATATACCAAAATGATGCAGGTATATACGCCTGCCGTCAAAGGTCATCCATGAAGTGCCGACAACTTTATTACTTTTTTCTTCTTCCAGGATAAGCAGCCTTCCGCCTGTTTTCATACATCGCTCAATGGTTTCTTTGTCATCGCCTCTTTCTGTATTACCCATACCTGTTGCCTCCCAGAGCCCGGTAACAGCTTTATAATCATCATCCTTATAATCTCTTATCCTGAAGCCCTGCATATTTAATCATTCGTCTTTAAGTACATATAACTGCCCTGCTTCATCTCTTATAACCCTTATATCAGCATCCCTGTCAATATAGCCTATCTCAGACCTGGCATCATATATCTCATTATCAATTATGACCTTTCCCGATGGCCTCAGAACGGTATAAGCCTTGCCTCTGGCACCTGCCAGTGATTTCTGTTTTTTGCTGTCGAAACTGATATATCCCTCATCCACATCCATTATTTTCTGAAGTGCCAGCTTGCCAAACAGGCTGTTCGGTGAAAACAGCTTTTTACTGAGCCAGATGGAGAGGAAGAATGAAAGGAACATTGCTACTATGACAATGGTGAAAGAGGCCATGGCTTCTTTTATACCCTGTCCGTCAGGTGAAGGCCCGAACTTAAAAGTTATCTTATCTATCATTGTGAATGTAAGTCCGGTAATTATACCGGCAATACCCAGTACGCCGGCCACTCCGAATCCGGGTATGGCAAAAATCTCTACCATAATAAGTATAACACCAGCGATAAAAACTGCTATCTGCCAGTTTGCTTCCAGTCCTTCAAGATAGAGGGGGGCAAAATATAATATTGCCGCCATGGCTGCTGCTATAATGGGAAATCCTATGCCGGGCGACTGCAGTTCAAAGTACAGTCCACCGATAATAATCATTATAAGCAAACCTGACACAATGGGGTTAATGAGAAACTGGATTATCTTTTCGGTACCACCCGGTTTGAATTCCTCTATGACATAGTTTTCTATACCCGCCTTCTGCAGTACCTCTTCAATATTACGCGCCGGACCTTCTGAAAAACCCAGACCCATTGCTTCTTCGCTTGTGAGCGTAAGTACACTACCCGTATCACTAATGCCCTCCACATATACCTTGGGATCTACCATAGATTCAGCTATACGGGGATCACGATGCCATACATACGTGGTGTCGCCGTTTACGATAACAGCCTTCTTGCCGTGTGCCTCGGCTGTAGACCGCATCATACTCCTCATAAAGGACTGGTATTTATCGGGCACCTGCTGACCGCCCTGGTCAACAACGGTGGCTGCCCCTATACTGCCCCCGGGCCGCATATATATACTGTCAGAGGCTATGGCAATAAGTGCTCCGGCTGATATAGCCTGGTTGTCAATAAATACCAGTACGGGTACAGGAAAGTTGAGCAGGGCTGTCCGTATGGAATCAGCCATATCAACCTGCCCGCCGTAAGTATTCATATGTATAAGTACATAATCAGCATCCATCTCCATTGCTTCCTTAAGACTAAGCTTGGTTGTCCTCCAGGCAGGGGCTGCTATAAGCTTCCTTATCTCAAATTTGTAGATGAGGGACGTGTCACTAATCTCCGGCCGGTCCTGCCGGATATTAAGGGCAAACAGGTTTGTAATCAGGACAGTAGACAGTAATAGACTTGTTATCAGGAAGCGCTTCATAAAAAATATTTATTTAATACCCTGTTTATTTATATCCTCAAGATAATCAAAAAAGATGTTCATGGCCTTTTTTTTCTTATCATCAAAGATATAATCAATATTATTTCTAAGGTAGTCATCCAGAACATCAGTAGGCATAGAGCCCTGGCTTCCGTAATAATCCACAACCTTGTCTATGTTATTAACACCATAGGCAAGCGCTTTGTTGAATTTTGATACAAACTGACTGCTGAAACTCTTATTCGATACCCAGCAGGCAAAAACAAAAGGCATACCTGTGTATTTATTCCACTCAACAGCAAGATCTGTTCTGTATGCAAAAACCGATTCCATCTCATAGCATTGATCACCTATCAAAACCACCCCCTCATTATCAGCTATACCTGGGAAATTGAAATCATTACTGGTATCCTTATATATAAACCTGCATTTCCAGAATTTTTTGGCAAGAAGCCGGGTAAGGGCCACTGAAGTCCTTGACCTGTGATCGAGGTAAATAGTGTCCAGTGTCTTTACAGGTTTATTGCTCAGCAGAAGTACGGTCCTGACAGGTCCTTCTGTGCCTATACAATAATCGCTGATAACGGACAGTCCGGGTACCTTTGGTATCAGCACCACCGGTACCAGCCCTATATCAGCTTCCCCTGAATAAACCTTTCTTGCACAATCTGCAGGATGGTCGATCTCTATATCTGCGTTAAGCTCTATACCTGAATGCAATAAACCGTATAAAAAAGGATAGGTATTCGAATACCTTACTGCTGATATTCTGACTTCAAACATTGATATTTAATAAGTGTCAAGGATTAAATGTCCGAATTTACAAAATTTCAGTTTTATTTCACCCTGTAATGTGCTAAATTTACAAGCTCTCATAATATGCAAAAATCGTTAAGAGATGAATCTGAATAATTTAACAGCTATTTCACCCATTGACGGAAGATACAGGGATAAGGTAAGTGAGCTGGCCGGTTATTTTTCCGAATATGCCTTAATTAAGTACAGGCTGAGATCAGAAGTAGAATATTTTATTGCCCTGTGTAATATCCCCCTGCCACAGCTGGCAGATTTCGATAAGAAGGATTACGGAGTTTTAAGATCTGTGTACGAGAGATTTAATACTGCAGATGCACAGAGGATAAAGGATATTGAAAGCAAAACAAACCATGATGTTAAAGCTGTTGAATATTATCTGAAGGAGAAGTTCCTTGAATCTGGTTTTGGCAAATGGTCTGAATTTATTCATTTCGGACTCACATCGCAGGATATAAACAATACGGCAACCCCTTTATCACTGAAAGAGTATTTTGATGATATCTTTATCTCCATGATATCAGGAATGATCTTATCCATGCAGAGGCTGGCTGACCAGTGGCATGATATACCCATGCTGGCACGTACACACGGACAGCCTGCAACACCAACCAGGCTGGGTAAGGAGATAAGTGTTTTTGTTGCACGACTTAAAGAGCAGCTGGGCCAGTTGGAGTCAATACCATGGTCCGCTAAATTCGGGGGAGCAAGCGGGAACCTCAATGCCCATATTGCTGCATACCCTGGGATAGACTGGGATAGATTCGCTGATGGATTTGTAAATGATACCCTGGGACTTGCCCGTTCAAAGCCAACAACACAGATTGAACATTATGATAATATGGCCGCCCTCTTTGACGCTGTCCGGCGTATTAATACCATAATTACAGACTTCTGCAGGGATGTGTGGATGTATATATCTTTTGATTACTTTAAACAAAAAATAAAGAAGGGGGAAGTGGGTTCTTCGGCAATGCCACATAAGGTTAACCCTATTGATTTTGAGAATGCAGAAGGTAATCTGGGACTGTCATCTGCACTGCTCGGTCATCTCTCTGAAAAGCTGCCTGTATCCCGACTGCAGCGCGACCTTAGCGATTCAACGGTTCTCAGGAATATAGGTGTTCCCCTGGCTCACACCCGGATAGCTGTGATGTCGGTAATGAAAGGGATGGATAAGCTGATTGTTAACAGGGAAAAGATTGAACGCGACCTGGATAATAACTGGGCTGTGGTAGCAGAAGCCATCCAGACCATACTGAGAAGGGAAGGTTATCATGAACCCTACGAGGCGCTGAAGGAGTTAACACGCACCAATGAAAAGATTGACCGCCAGGCACTGACCGCTTTTATCGATAAGCTGAACCTGAACGATAAGGTGAAGGAAGAGTTAAAGGCTGTTACACCATTTAATTATACAGGAATATAAAGGAGGATTGTGAATGAAAAGGTTCAGGGTACTACTCTCGTTCTTATTACCGTATAAATGGTTCGCAGCCCAGAATATCCTTTTTAATATCCTGGCTGCAGTCTTTTCACTTTTTACATACAGCCTGGTAAGCCCTTTTCTCCAGATATTATTTAATAAAGTACCGGAAACAGCACATCCCGGTGATTTTGAGATGAAGCAGGAATGGTTCATGGATATGCTGAATTATTATATGGATTACTATATTGAAAGTGTGGGTCCCGGGGCTGCCCTGATAGGAGTTAGCCTGCTGGTTATTACCGCCAGCCTCTTCAGAAATATCTTTATTTTTGCAGCTAATAATGCCCTGGCATACCTGCGTGCCGGTACCGTCAGGGATATGCGTAAAAGATTGTATGACAAGGTCCTGAGACTTCCAGTTTCATACTTTACCGAGTCGAGAAAAGGTGATGTGATGACCCGTATATCAAACGATGTGGAAGAGATACAGGTGTCCGTTATGGGATCCCTTACCATGCTTTTCAGAGATCCCGTCACAATAATTATCTTCCTTACCTTTCTCTTTATAACAAGCTTTAAACTGACACTCTTTGCATTGATATTAATGCCGCTGAGCGGATGGCTTATAGGAAGGGTAGGACGTAACCTCAGGACAAAGTCGTTTATCGGGCAGGAACACCTTGGTAAGCTTCTGTCAGTTGTTGAAGAGACTCTGGGAGGGTTGAGAATAGTAAAAGCCTTTAATGCAGAAGATAAGATGAAGGCCCGGTTTGCCTATATCAATGACTTCTTTACAAAGATATACAGGAGGGTCATACGTAAAAGATACCTTGCCTCACCACTCAGTGAATTCCTTTCTACAATAGTACTGATGGTAGTGATGTATTTTGGCAGTATACTGGTGCTCAGCGGATCATCGGAGATGACGCCTGATATGCTGATAGTCTTCCTTGTTGTTTTTTCACAGGTCATACCACCAGCCAAAAATATTACAACAATGTATTTCAATATACAAAAAGGGATGGCCTCACTGGAGAGGATTGAATATATACTGGATGCCCCTGAGATTGTTATTGAGAAAGAGGATGCGCTGCCTGTAAAATCTTTTGAACGTGAGATCACCTATGATAATGTCAGCTTTGCATATAGTAAAGAACTGGTGCTGAAAGATATTTCGCTGACTGTTAAAAAGGGGCAGACAATAGCCATAGTAGGTAAGTCGGGGTCAGGAAAGTCAACACTGGTCGACCTCCTTCCCAGGTTCATGGATGTTGACAGGGGAGGAATCATTATTGACGGCAGGGATATACGCGATATGAAGCTTAAAGACCTGAGAAGGGTGATGGGCATAGTTAACCAGAATGCAATACTGTTTAATGATAATTTCAAGAATAATATAGCTTTCGGATCAGATAATTATGATGAGGAGGAAATAATCAAAGCTGCCCGTGTTGCCAATGCCCATGATTTTATTATGGAGAACCCGGAAGGATATGATTATTATGTGGGTGAGGGAGGTAATAAGCTCAGCGGCGGGCAGCGGCAGAGAATCAGTATTGCCAGGGCCGTGTATGCCAATCCGCCCATACTGATACTGGATGAAGCAACCTCGGCACTCGACACCGAGTCGGAGAGGCTGGTGCAGGATGCCATTGAAAAACTGATGCTTAACCGGACATCCATCGTCATTGCCCACAGGCTGTCAACGGTGCAACGGGCCGACAGGATAGTGGTTATAGATGAAGGTATGATCGTTGAACAGGGAACACATGATGAATTGCTGAGTAATAAGCATGGACTGTATACAAGGCTTTATAATATGCAGATGATGGTGTGACGTGGATAATCATTATACAGTCAATACCTGCTTATGCCATGAGCAAATATTTTATTTGATGTAAAATAATTTTTTTGAACTTGTGAATATAGGATTTATAGGTACAGGCAAGATTAGCAGCGCGGTTGTTGAAGCTATTTGTACGGCAAAATTAAAAGATTACAGGATATTTCTTTCTCCCAGGAATAAAGAAAAGTCACTTGCTCTTGAA